>JAMPHU010000034.1 GCA_023663225.1 Candidatus Gastranaerophilales bacterium | reverse complement strand
CTCCTTGGACGCGTTTTCGGCTGTCCCTGCGGACGCAGGAGCAGACGTTCCTGTAGGAGCGTCAGTCTTGTTGCCGCACGCCGCCAGTACCAGCAGCATTGCCATTGCCAAAAGTGTCAGTTTTTTCTTCATAATCTTTCTCCCCCTTTTTATAAGTCATACGACGTTTTATTGTGCATTGCCCCCTCATTTTACCCCCCCTAGCCGCTCTGTCAACATTTTTGACAAGTTTCTGTCTCTTACGCCGCCAATCCGTTCTGTTACGCCTTCACGCGGGGCGTCCTGTAAGCTTGGTTTTACCGACTTCCCGCTGCTTTTGGTATCAATTTACATTTCTCTATTTATATTTCACCCAGAATGCGGTATAATAATCAGAAGAATTTTATCACCACACGGAAAGGACGTACATTATGCAAGGCAGAATACACTCTCTGGAAAGTTTTGGAACCGTGGACGGTCCCGGCACCCGTTTTGTAGTCTTCGTGCAGGGCTGTCCCATGCGCTGCGCCTACTGCCACAACCCCGACACATGGGAGATGAACGGCGGCACCTTGATGGAGCCTTCCTACATTATAGAACAGTACGAGCGCAACAGCGCTTTTTACAAAAACGGCGGCGGACTCACCGTGACGGGAGGCGAACCGCTGATGCAGGTGGACTTCCTGATCGACCTGTTTACGCTGGCCAAGGAGAAAAATATCCACACCTGTATCGACAGTTCCGGCATCGCCTACAATCCCGACAACGCCCCATGGCTTAAGAAACTGGATCACTTGATGGAACTCACCGATCTGGTGATGCTGGATATCAAGCACATTGACCCGGAGAAGCATAAAGATCTGGTCAAACAGCCCAATACCAATATTTTAAAATTTGCGGCCTATCTGGACGAGAAACATGTGGACATGTGGATCCGCCATGTGATCGTCCCCGGCTACACCGACGACGACCAATACCTGTTTGAACTGGGATATTTCATCGGGCAGTTTTCCAACCTGAAAGCGTTAGACGCACTGCCCTACCACACCATGGGCGAATCCAAATATGAGAAACTGGGCATGGAATACCGTCTAAAGGGTGTTCCCGCCATGGACAAGGACAAATTAATCGAGAAAAAGGAAGTCATTCTAAACGGCATCCGCAAGCGCAGGGAAGAGATGAAGGCGCAGCAGACAGTTTGATTTTATGCCATTGGTTCCGCCGTTTCTTCTGCCATTTATTTTCTCTACATTTCCATCTTTTGCACTTGAATTAGCACTTCTTTTGTATTACAATAAACGCAAGAGATTGATATGAATTCATCACACAAAAGGAGGAAATACTATGGCATTTGTAATCGGTGACGCTTGTGTGGCGTGCGGAGCTTGTGAGGCACAGTGTCCTGTGGGCGCAATCAGCATGGGAGACGGCAAATTCGAGATTGATGCAGATAAGTGCATCAACTGCGGTTCCTGCGCAGGACAGTGTCCTGTAGGAACCATTGCAGAAGGCTGATCTTCGGACACACGGATAAAACAAATACGAAAGACGGAGAAGGCATTTCAGACGACGAAATGCCTTTTCTTTTTTTCCTTCGGACGCTTGTCCTGACCGGACTGCTTCGCTTTGCCGCCCTCCGCTTTCTTCTCCGCGCTGCGGGCAAACAGCTCTGCCATCTTCTTCCTGCCGCTCTTCTTGCGCAGCAGTTCGTCGATCTGCCGGTAATACGCTTCCGTGCGCTCCGCGGCCTGTTTGGCGCGCTCTTCCTCCCGCTCGTCCTGCATCCGGAACTGATAGTCCAGCTCCTTTAACACGCTCTCCTTGATCTGCCGCACCAGCTCCGCATTGTTCTCCTGCACGGCCTGACGGATCAGCTGCTGCATAATCCACTGGAGGCGCTGCGCTTTCTCCTCCCGGCTCTCCGGGGCATTCTCCTGCGAAATCACGTCCAGTTTTCCGTCTTTTAACACCATCTTGATCGCCTTCAACTGCAATCCCCTCTCTTTCATGCTCTTAATCTGTCTGAAACGCTCCACATCCTCCGGCGTATAGTAACGGTGTCCCAGCTCGTTGCGTTTGATCGGCAGGTGCAGTTCCTCCTCCCAATAACGCAGCACATGGCTCTCCACCTGAACCTCTTTGGCAGCATCCGAAATCAACAAATAATTCTCCATTCCCTCTCCTTTCCGAAGCGCGTCCTCCGACGAACAGACGGCGCTCATGACCTGTTCCGTAGAAACCTGCGCCTTGGGCGCATATAAAAAAGAGAATGGCTTCTCATGCACATTCTCTTTCGTAAGCGGACTCATTCTTCCTATGCTATTCTGCTATTTGCTATTCTGTTATTTCTATTCTACCATTCTGCTATCCTGCTATTCCGGCCTTCTGGCGCGCTCCAGATTGGCAAACTTGGTAAATTCCGGCAGCCATGCCAGTTCGACCGTGCCGATGGGACCGTTTCTCTGCTTGGCAATGATAATCTCCGACACTCCCTTGCGGTCCGTATCATGATTGTAATACTCGTCCCGATAGATAAACATCACCACATCCGCATCCTGCTCGATTGCGCCCGACTCTCGCAGATCCGAGAGCATGGGTCTGTGATCCGGCCGCTGCTCCACGGCGCGGGACAGCTGGGATAAGGCCAGCACCGGGACATTCAGCTCCCGGGCGATGGCTTTCAGCGAACGGGAAATATCCGATATCTCCTGCTGTCTGGAATCCGTCCTGCCGCTGCCGGACATTAATTGCAAGTAATCAATAATCACCATGGACAATCCCTGTTCCAATTTCAGCCTGCGGCATTTGGAGCGAAGTTCCGACACGCTGATTCCCGGCGTGTCGTCAATCATCAGATGGGATTTGCCGATGACTCCGGCGCCCTCGATCAGACGCTCCCAGTCCTGATCGTTTAACTGGCCGGTTCTGAGTTTCTGGGCGTCCACGCCGGACTCCAGAGAAAACATACGGTTGACCAGCTGTTCCTTGCTCATCTCCAGACTGAAAACCGCCACCGGAAGATCTTTCTTAAAAGCCACATACTGCGCAATATTCAAGGCAAAAGCCGTTTTGCCCATGGAAGGCCTGGCCGCTATCAGCACCAGATCCGACGGCTGCATACCCGCGGTGCGGTAGTCGAGATCGGTAAATCCGGTCGGGATTCCCGTGACGCTGCCCTTATTGCGGGACGCCGCCTCGATTCTGTCCATGGCGTTCATAACCACCTGCCGGATGGGTACAAACTCGCCGGAATCCCGCTTTTGCAACAGCTGGAACATCCGCTTCTCGGTGTCCTCCAGAATGAACTCCAGACTTTCTTTCCCCGCATAGCAGGTGTTGGCAATCTCCTCATTCAAACGGATCAGTCTGCGCAGCAGCGACTTCTCCGCCACAATCTCCGCATAATATTTGACATTGGCCGAAGTGGGAACCGCCGTGATCAGATCCCGCACAAACTCCAGACTGGAAAGTTCCGGCGGCACATCCTTCTCCCGCAGACGGTTCTGCAGCGTGACCAGATCCACCGGCAGTCCCTCCTCCCCCATCTCCACCATGGTCTCGAAGAGAATCCCGTACTGTCTGCTGTAAAAATCTTCGCCCGTCACGATCTCGGAAGCCACCGTAACGGCCTCCCTGTCCATAATCATGGAGCCGATCACCGACTGTTCCGCCTCCATGCTGTGGGGCAGTATTTTTTTCAGAATGTTTTCTTCCATTGCGGGCATTCTATGCCTCCAATACCTTCACGGTCAGCTTGGCCGTCACCTGCGGATGCAATTTGACGCCCACCTCATAACTTCCAAAATTTTTTAAAGCCTCGGGAAGCTGGATCTTCTTCTTGTCGATCTCCAGACCGTGCTGCTCCTTCACCGCCGCCGCAATCTCTTTGGAGGAGACGGACCCGAAAGCCCTGCCGCCCTCTCCCGCTTTGATTTTGACCGCAACCTGCTTGCTCTCCAGCTCCGCCGCCAGCGCTTTTGCCGCATCCAGCTGTTCCTGTGCAACCTTTGCGTCGTTGGCCCGATGAAGCTTCAGATCGTTCAGATTCTTCGCGTTGGCCTCCACGCCGATCTTTTTCGGCAAAATATAATTTCTGGCATAGCCCTCGCTGACTTCGACTACCTCGCTCTTTTTACCTAATTTTTTCTCGTCCTGTAAAAGAATAATCTTCATCTCTGTCATCCTTTCTCTAAATTTCGCCTTTTTCCAGCATGTCGTCTATGGTGCGCTTCAAAGCGCCGATCGCCTCCACAATGCCCACGCCTTCCATCTGGCAGGCCGCCACGTTCAGATGGCCGCCGCCGCCCATGCGCTCCATGACGATCTGTACATTCACCTCGTCGATGGAACGGGCGCTGACATAGATTTTCCCTTGATAATCCGTCAATACGAAACTGGCCTTAATCCCCTTGATATTCAAAAGCTCGTTGGCCGCCTGTGCGCCGATTACGGTAGGACTCGGCAGATCCTCCGCCATACAGATGGAGATGGCGAAATACTGCTTATAAATCTCCGCCTGACTCACCGCATCCGCCCGCGCCTTGTACTCCTGCGCATCCTCACGGAACATCTTGCGCACTCTGGTCACATCGGCGCCGCTGCGGCGCAGGAATGCGGCCGCCTCGAAGGTACGCACTCCGGTCTTGGTCACGAAATTGTTGGTGTCCACCACAATTCCCGAGTACATGCAGTCCGCCTCCTCCGGACGGATTTTGATATTGTCATAGGTGTACTGTAAAATCTCGGACACCATCTCACAGGCGGATGAAGCATACGGCTCCACATAGGAGAGCGTGGCGTTCTCGATGGTTTCCGTACCCTGCCTGTGATGATCGAGTACCACGATGGACTTGCAGTACTTCAACAGCTCCGGACATTCCGTGATCGAGGGTTTGTTCACATCCACCACCACCAGAACCGCATTGTTGCCAGCCATCTCAATGGCCTCCTGCCCGCGGATAATCATATCTTCCTCATACTCGGGATTGTCCTTAAAAAGCGCCACAAGGGGCTGTATCGCCGTGGTGGCCTCGTCCAATACGATATGGCACTTCCGCCCCAGCGTGGTCGCAATCCGGTAGATTCCCACCGCAGATCCGAAACTGTCCACGTCCGGCATCCGATGTCCCATCACCAGCACCTTATCTTTGCCGGTGATGATCTCCCGCAGCGCATGAGCCTTGACTCTCGCCTTGACACGGGTATTTTTCTCCACCTGCTGGCTTTTGCCGCCGTAATAGGTGATGCTCTCCGGCGTCTTGATCACCGCCTGATCGCCGCCGCGCCCCAGCGCCAGATCAATGGCGTTTCTGGCAAACTCGTAATTCTGTGCGTAGGTAAGGCCGTCCAGTCCCACGCCAATACTGATGGTGACCGCCATCTCGTTTCCGATATTGACGGTCTTGACTTCCTCCAGCAGGTCAAAACGGCTCTCCTGCAGCTGGGCGATCGCCTTCTTGCGCAGGATCACCAGATACTTGTCCTTCTCCAGCTTCTTGCTGATTCCGTCCAACGCGGAAATATATTTGTTGACTTTTCTGTCGATTAAGGCGATCAACAGGGAACGCCGGACTTCCTCCACGCTCTCCAGCGCCTCCTCATAATTGTCCAGATAGATCATTCCCACCGCAAGGCTCTGGTCGTCCACTTCCTTCAACGCAATGTGTAGAGCGGTCTCGTCAAAGAGATACATGGCGATCAGATACCCGTTATAGCCCTCCGCATCAATGATATCGCTGTTGGCCGCCATATCTTTCAGCGAAATCTTCCGGAATTTCACCACATACTCGCAATTCTCATATTCCAGTTCGTACTGCGCCTCGTCCAGCCCTGCGTCGTCGGGAAGCTTGTCCCTTGTCATCGCCGGGAAAAGCCCGGTGATCGACTTGTTATAGCCCTTTGCCTGATGAATCGCCGCCTCGAACGCCAGATTGGTCCAGATCACCTTTCCCGCGTCGTCCAAAAGCGCATACGGCAAATCCAGATCCCGCAGCAGTTTCCGCTGAATCTGTCCGTACTCCGTGGCAAAACTGATCAGCTCGTTCATGAGTACGGGCTTATTTTGAAAATACATCGTCAGCGTCACCGCAAAATAAAATACCGCAAAAATCCCCAGCAAAAACCCCGCGCGGTAGTCAATCATACAGATCGCCGCATCCACCGCACAGAGCAGAATCCCCAGATAAATACTAAATTGTATGTATGTTTTCATTCGGCCCTTTAGGCGAATCCGCTTCTTCATGTATACACCCCATGTTCTCTGCCGGGCATTGGCGCACTTGTCCCGATCGCGCCGCTTCTGCCCTCACCGTACATTATAACAGAGATTACGCCGGGATGCCACCATTTAATTTGTCGGATTTTGAAATGTTTGGCAGCAACCCCGGCTTTTTTTGCATTTTTATGCGATTGATAGCAATTTGATCCCCGTTCGGCAAGCGGATTTCCTACAGATAATCCCCCGACCACTGTCCGTCGTCCGCCGCATCCGCCTTGGTCTTTACCGCGGTTCCCTCCTTCGTCAGCGTCCACTTCTCAAACGTACCCGGTATGATATTCTCCGTGCTGAACTGTCCCGCCTCTCCGTACTGCGTATTGACCAGCACCGTGCCTTCCTTCAAATCCGCCAGCGCATCGTTTTTGTCCGTCACATTCATGAGAAAGAGTCCCGTGCCGCCCGTATCCACCTTGCCGTTTATCGTGATCTTTTTGCCGCTTGAAATCCGAAACTGCGCGCGGCCTTCCGTCCCCGGCGTAGCTGCCAGAGTGAGCGTCCCGGCCGTCAGGTTCCCGTTTACGCGCACCACGGCATTCTCCGCTACGGTCAGATCACAGGCTCCGCTCACGGCTCCTTTTAGCTCCACCTGTCCCTCCAGCGTCACCGCCGTCCCGGCGGCCGCATTTAAAGTATTGATCCCGGTCTCATACAAATACAGGGACGCATTGTTTTTCAGCGTGACGCCAGGCTCCGCTGCGGTCTTATTGTCCAGCTTCACATTGCGCACCGTCAGGCTGCTGCCGTCCAGCGTGAGGGAGCCGGAGAGCGCAAGCGTCTTTTGTTCCCCGCCGATTCCGCACAAGACAATGTGCTTCCCGCCCGAAGGCATGGTAAAATTCCCTGCCGAAGGCACATCCTGATCCAACCGGATCACATACTCCGTAAATTTCGTATCGTTGATATAATCCATGGCGTCGTTGACCCGCACGAAACGGGGCTGATCGGAAGACGCCGCATGGATGCAGGACTCATAATCCAAAGTATCCGCAAACACCGTGATGATCGGCGTTCCCAGCTTGACCGCTCCGTTTTCCCGGTAAAGCGTATATTCCGTCTCCTGCGCCAGCTTCAGCCGGTTGATATTGGCTTTGGGCATACTGCTCAGAATTTTCTGCCCTTCCGTATAGACGCTCAGCGCTTGTCCGTTTTTCAGCGGATCCAAAAGCAGTTTCGTGCCGTCCCCTGTGATATCGCCCTTCACGGTGACGTTCTTGGCCAGATCATAGACAAACCGGTTGCCCGCCTCAGGGCAGATCTCCGTGACCGTTACGTTTCCCGTGACCTGTAACCTGCCGCCCAGCGTCAGCGCCGCCGCTTTCAGATCGCCGTTGATCGTCTGCTCTGCACCCGCTTCCACCCGCAGGCAGGAACCCGTGCTGCCTTTCACGCTTCCCAGACTGTCCACGGAAGATCCCGCCGGTATGGTCAAAGTATATTTCGAGAGATTCACGGTCCACAAGAGCGCCTTGTCGTCCTTCTCGTTTTTCACCTTGCGGACTTCATTTGCAAACGTCACGCCGCCCGTCAGGGTAAGATTTCCCGTGGTGCGGATGCGCGCTCCCGTAAAAGTAATTTCTTTGTAGGTTCCCGCCTTAGGAAAGGGAATGGCTCCTTTGACGAAAAGATCCTCCGCCACCTCCAGCCGGTACGACCCTTTGGCATTCTTGCGCCTTGCAATCTCCGTTTTGACGTCCGCCAGAGAGGCATATTCGCCCAGACTCACCTCGCCGTCCTCCGCCACGTCATACAGCGTCACGGGCGTGGCCGCCGATCCCTGCACCTTCAGCGCATTGCCCTTCCGGTACAAAGCCAACTCCTTCCCTTCCCCGTCCAGAAGGCGGTACTGCGTGGCGTAACTGCTGCCGGACAAGGTAAACAAAGTCGTTCCCTGCGAAAGTGTGACACGATTGTCATTTTTGTCCCGTATGCTCACCGTGACCCTCGCGCCGCCCTCTATCATGCTGTCTTTAAGAGCCGCCTTCTTTTTCTGCGTCAGGACAAGATGTGCGCCCTCCTCCGCCTCCAGCAGTTTCTTGACGGTAAAATTTCCGTCCGCCTGTAGGAACGTGTCCTCCCCCAGCGACAGCGTACCCACTGTCACCGCGCCGCCCGCCGTCAGCCCGGAACCATTTTCCATTGTAAACTTCCAGCTTGCGCCGGATAAGCCCTTCACATACCAATCCAGCCCCGTGCCTAAATTCAGGTCTGCCGTCAGCGTGACATTCCCCGTGACCCGCAGAGCAAGTTTTCGTCCCGACGCGCCATTCTCGATAGCGATTCCCGCGTATTTTCCCTTGCCGGGCATAGAGAGCGTCCCGTTTACCGTGAAATCGTCCAGAAGCACCACTCGGTAAGCCGTCCCTTTCTGCCGTCTTCCGTTGATCTGCGACACCACGTCGCTCCACTGTGCGTAGGTTCCCAGATACTCCTCCTGCGCATAGAGCTGCAGCACCTCCGCCCCCACATAGACGGCGCTGCCCTTTTTATAGCAGATTCTTTTATCCCCGAAGACGGCAAACTGTTCCGCCTTCGCCTTGGAGGCGGTCAACAGCTTGGTTCCCGCCGCAAAGTACAGTTCCTCCGCCTCCTCCGTATCTTCCGCATACTGCCGGATGCTCAGTACGCCGCTCACCGCACCGGTTATTTTGACCGTGGGCAAAGCCCCCGTGCCGGGATAGACCAGCGTTCCGCTCTCTCCGGCGGTCACGTTCGCCACCGTAAGGGTTCTGCCCGAAGCCGGATAAACCGTGCCGTTTTCCAGATTCAGATTGGCAACCCCCGTCATGTTATGCCCAAGATACAGGCTGCCCTGCACGGTCACGGTCTTGAAGGTCTGCAGCGCTCCCTCCGTCCGGATGTCGCCCTCCAGCGTCAGGCTGCCCGAGGAACTCCCCTTCACCGCGCCGAGATGTTTCGTCTGCCGCAAAGTCAAAGATTTTCCCTTGGTGTTGATGTTCACGGGCTTCCCGTCCTTGGCCGTCTCCAGAACCGCAGCCTCGATCGCCGTCGCCGTGGCCAGATTCACCGTGGCGGAAGCAAATTTCAACGTGCCGCCCTCCTGTGCGGGCCGCAGGGTGATCCGTCCTGCTTTGCCGGGCATGGAAGCGCCTATGATTCCCTCTTCCGAAACCGTAATCAGATACTCCTCCGCCGGATTGCCCGTTTGTTTAAAAGCAGCCAGCAGATCCGCCCAGCTGCCGTATTTTCCAAATTCCGTCCCATCGCCGTCCGTCACCACGAACAAAGCCTGTCCCACATCTTCTCCGGATCCGCTCACCTCCGCATCCAGCAATTCCAGACCCATATCGGAACCGTCCGCAGACACGCTCTCATTCGCTCCTGTCTCCTGCGTCTGCGCGTCTAAGACATCCCCCGTATCCCAAACGCCGTCCGGGAAGATTTCCTCCGAACCGGCGTCGTTTCCATCTATCGCTATCATGATTGCATCATTTTCTGCAGAACTGACAAAGGTCATGGAGAAGATCATCAAAAAGGGCAAAACCAGTGCCAGCATCCGCTTTGTAAACTTGTTTCGCATGACTGCATCCTCCTATCTCTGCCATATCGCTTCACTACAATGATTTTCTCTTTTTTAATTCTATCTTTTTTAAAAAGAAAAAGCAATGATTTCGGGCAAAGACCATACATTTCCAAGCGCAACTATGCATGTGATCGAAATCACTATTCCCAGCTTTGCAGCTCAATAATGTTCCCCTCGCAGTCCAGCGCATATACAAAGACGGCCTTCCGTCCATCGTCATATTCCGTCCGCACAACCTCCCCTAAGGTACCCCCGCCCGCCTGAAGGACTTTTTCAAGGGTTTCCTCCACGTCGTCCACCTCAAACGCCAAATGTGCGATCCCACACCGATTGATCCGAGCGTCCGCATGGGGAGCCGTCTCATCATAGGCAAAAATTTCCAGCGTGGGATGATCTTCCCCATATCCGGGCAGACAAAGATGTTCCCCCACAATATGCGCGCCGGAGACGCCCGTCAGCCGGTCGAGCCATTCTCCCCGCAAATCCCTCTTTTCCCCGATACTCCTGCATTGAAAAACCGTCTTGTAAAAATTGATTAATCTAGCCGCATCCTTGGCAATGATATTCGTATGTACATAGCGAAACATCAAAAATACCTCCTTCCTTTTCTCGGTAATAGACATTTGCGAAACGATATTTTTCGGAATCCGAATTGTGCAGATTGTATATTCATAAGCAGACCCTAGCGAACCGTTGGCACTTAGGCGCTGTATTTTAGCGCCTTATGTGCCACTACGGTGAGGTTGGAGCGAAAGCGTGTCTGCGTTGAATATGCAATTTGCACAATGACTCCTTGAAAATTAGAGCGTTTCGCAAACGCCTATTTCTTGGTAGATCAGGCGTTTGTGAAATAAATAATTGTATCAAAAAGACCAATCACCTCGAAAGATGATCGGTCTTAATGTGTAAAACTTAATCCTGAACGTAGGGCATCAGCGCCACATGACGCGCTCTCTTGATTGCAACGGTCAGCGCTCTCTGATGCTTTGCACAGTTGCCGGTGATGCGGCGGGGAAGAATCTTTCCTCTCTCGGAAATGTACTTCTTCAGCTTTGCGGTATCCTTGTAGTCGATTACATTATCTTTGCCACAGAATACGCACACTTTCTTTCTTCTGCGGATTCCGCCTTTTTTTCTCATAGGAGAATCGGATCTCTCTGCTTTATTGTAGGCCATGGTGTTACCTCCTTTTAAAATCAAAACCTAGTTAAACGGTAATTCCTCGTCGATGCCGTCCGGGATGTTCATGAAACCGTCGCCCGCGCCGGATGCCGGGGCGGGTGCGCCGCCGCCAAATCCGCCGTTGTTGCCGTAATTGTCATAACCGCCCGCATTCTGGGAAGATGCATTCTTGCTCTCCGCAAACTCGATCTCTTCCACGATGATGCGGACACTGTAGACCATCTGCCCGTCCTTGTTGGTGTAATTGTCATTCTGAACGCGGCCGCTCAAAACGATTTTGGTTCCCTTGTGCAGATAGCGTTCAATAAATTCGGCCTGTTTGCCAAAAGCGGTACAGTTGAAGAAATCCGCATCCGGTTCCCCGTCACGCTTGAATCTTCTGTCCACGGCAACGGAAAATCTTGCAACGGCCGTCTGGCTGGCTCCCTGTGAATATCTCACCTCGGGGTCTCTGGTTAAACGTCCCATCAGAATTACTTTATTCATAATTGTTTCTCGCTTTCTTTATGCCTCGTCCTGTCTAACGCACAAGAATCTGATCACATTGTCCATAATGCGGACACGGCTCTCGATCTCTGCGGGAGCAGAGCTTTCTGCCTCGAATCTGATGAAATAATAGAAAGCTTCTTTCATCTTCTGAACTTCGTAAGCAAGTCTCTTCTTGCCCCACTCGTCCACCTCTGTGATGGTACCGCCAAATCTCTCGACCAGAGCTTTGCACTTGTCCACAACGGCTGCTCTCTCGTCATCTTCGATCTTAGCGCTGACCACAACGGCTAATTCATACTTGTTCATGCTTCGTTACCTCCTTTTGGTCTCTGGCCCACCTCTCAGTGTGAGCAAGGAAATTAATATATCACGAAGATTTATGATAGCATGAAAATCCAAGAAATGCAAGTATTTTACAGAATTTGCTTGATGTTTTTTTCCAAAAGTCTGCGTGCAATCATGATCTGATGCCCGCACCCTCTGCACTTTAACCGAAAATCAGCCCCCACGCGCAGCACGTCCCACTCGCTGCTCCCGCAGGGATGCTGTTTCTTCAATTTCAGCACATCGCCCACATGAATGTCCATAAAGGCCTCCCTTATAAATTTCCCATGACAAAATCTTTCATCACGCCGAAAAATTCCCGCAATAAATGATTGGGAAGCATCGCCGGATAAGCGTCCGCCGCCAACCCTTCCACCCGGGCGTATCCTTTCTTCTGCGCAATCTTGACAGCCCTGTACACATGGAAATTATTGCTCACAACCACAACCCGATTCTGAGTTTTGTCCAAAAGCGCCGAACTGAACTCCAGATTCTCATTCGTATCCGTGGAACGATCCTCCTGCAGAATCCTCTCGGGCGCGATCCCCGCAGCCTCCAGATAGGAAGCCATTCCCGCAGCCTCAGAGATCGGTTCGTCCTTTCCCTGCCCGCCGGACACTATGACAACCGTGTCAGGATTCTCCTCCAGATACGCCAGCGCGGCGTCCAGCCGTTTCTGCAGCACATAGCTGGGTCCGCTGCTCTTCCACTGTGCGCCCAGTACAATCACCACATCCGCTCCCGCCCCGGCTTCGGCTCCAAAGCGGCTGAGAATCAATCCTTCCACGATCGCAAACACCAGCGCGCCCGCCGTAAAACAAACCATAAATCCGACTCGGAGCGCCTTCGGAATCCGCTCCGCCGCACTCTGCCAAAACAGCAGAACGGACAGTCCCGCCAGCCCAACGGCCATAACGCCCCAAATCAGGAAAAACTTCGTTCCGTAGCCCATGAAAAATCGAATGCACAGGCAGTACAGCATACACAGCGCCGCCAGCAGAGCCGTCAGCACACCCGCCGCGGTCCGAAGTCCCGCCCTGCTCTTTCTTCCTCTTCTGTCCAGCTTGATGATCTTCCTGCTTTTCTCCAACGGTATCAAATTGTCTTCTTTTCCAAGCTTTCGTATTTTCATACAATCACTATAGCATAAAATCCCGCTGCTTCTCAATAAAGCCTTTCTTAAGATTTTATAATGTGTTATAATGAATTTCTAAAGAAAAAGTTTTGTGAAGGAGGAAGAAAGATGACGGATGCCGTACAAAGCCTAATTGAAATTATCCGCACATATGATAACATAGTCTTCTTTGGGGGCGCGGGCGTCTCCACCGAGAGCGGTATTCCCGATTTCCGCAGCGTGGACGGCCTCTACCACCAAGAGTACGATTATCCCCCGGAGACCATTCTAAGTCACAGCTTTTATCGATCCAAACCGGAGGAGTTCTACCGCTTCTACCGCAAGAAAATGCTCTTTACGGAGGCCAAGCCCAACGCCGCCCATCTGGCGCTGGCACGGCTGGAGGCACAGGGCAAAGTGCGGGCGGTCATCACCCAGAACATAGACGGCCTCCATCAGGCGGCCGGCAGCGTGAATGTCTTGGAGCTTCACGGCTCTGTGCTGCGCAACTACTGTGAGAATTGCCATGCGTTCCACGACGTCAATTATATCATCAACAGTTCGGGAGTTCCCGTCTGCGAGACCTGCGGCGGTCCTGTGAAACCGGACGTGGTGCTGTACGAGGAGGGCTTGGACGACCGGGTCATCTCCGCCGCCGTAAAGCATATCCGGGAGGCGCAGGTTCTGATCATCGGCGGAACTTCCCTCGCCGTCTATCCGGCCGCCGGATTAATCGACTATTTTAAGGGGGAGAAACTGGTGGTCATCAACAAAGCCCCCACGCCCAGAGACCGATATGCCGACCTGCTGATTCAGGAACCCATTGGAGAAGTCTTCGCCCAGATACCGGATCCCTGCTAAAAGCAGCATAAAACGCTAAGTCAAACGCCGACAGGGTCAGACACCCCGTCGGCGTTTTTTACCTGCCGGCATATTGTTTTTCCAACAATGCAAAAAATTCGTTCTCCGGCATCGGCTTTGCATAATAGTATCCCTGTACCTGATCACAGCCGATGCTCTGCAGCAATTCCACCTGTTCTCTGGTCTCCACACCTTCCGCCAAAAGTCCCAGATCCAGCTTATTGGCCATGGAGACCACCTGTTCCAGAATCAGCCTTCCCTTGCCCGATACCATCATATTCTCCATGAATTTCTTGTCCAGCTTGATCACGTCAAAAGGCGTCTCCAGCAGAATATTCAGTGAGGAATAGCCGCTTCCGAAATCGTCCATGAGCAGGGTAAAACCCTCCTCTTTCAGCTGCAATGCCTTCAAACTCACCTGCTGATCGTCCACCGTCTCCGTGATCTCCAACTCCAACAGCGGTTTCTTGATGCCGCTCTCCTCAATCAGATCAGAAAGCACCTGAATACACTCATTGTCCCGCAGATGAATCCTCGACACATTGACCGAAACCGGACAGGATTCGATGCCCGCCTCCTCGCATCTTTTAATAAAACGGCACGCCTCCGCCCAAATATAATAGTCCACTTTCTTGATAAAACCGTTTTCCTCGATGATCGGGATGAACTGATTGGGATAGATCATGCCCCGCTGCGGATGCCGCCACCGAACCAGCGCCTCCGCCCCTATGATCTCATTTTTGAGGATACTGTATTTCGGCTGGAGATACATCATGAACTGCCGCTCCGCGACGGCCGCCTGCATATTCTCCTCGATAAATTTCCGATTGTACAAAGATTCTTTGTACTGCTCCTGATAAAACGAAATATTGGTCAAAATATTCTTCTTAGCCGCCTTTCTGGCCATGGCGGCGCGGTCTTCCATCTGTCGAAGCTCCATCGAGCGGTCCTCGGCCATATACACCCCGTAAACCATCTGCAGTTTGACGTCCTTATAACAGTTGATTCTGGCGTCCAGCCGCCGGATAAACTCCACCAGCTCCTCCCGGTCATACTCCGTCACCACGATAAACACATCGCTTCGCAGATTCAGGAAATACTGATCGTCCCGGCAGATCTCTTTCAGCTGGTCGATGATAAAGTCCAGAATTTCGTCTCCGAACTTCTCGCCGTACAAATCGTTGACAATTTTGAACTTGCGGATGTCAAACTGGATAAAGCCGATCTGTTTGGAGGAAGACACCAGCAGATTGTTGACGTTTCTCCGAAAACGTTTCAGCTTGCTCATGCTCTTCAGCACGGCCTGCATCTCGTCGCCTTGAGGAATATCCTCCGGCTTGAGATGGCTCTCCTTCAAATTCCGGAAATGCTCCGCCAGCATCTCCTCCAGAATCTCAATGCTGATATTGATCGCCTTGGGACATTTCTGCAAAATCAGCTTCTCCTGACGGATCACCGCCATGTCCTCGGGTTTGGAGATATCCTTGCCCAAAATATCCCGGCAGTAAATCACCCCGTCCATCTGCTCCGTAAACCGCCGGATGAACTCGTCCGTTTTCTTATTGCCATAGGTCTCCTGCTCTCTGTCCTGCGCGTCATAAAAACCCAGCGCCATTCCCAGCACCAGCATCGCCGCCGTAATACAGCCGCAGGTTCCCCCTTGCCGCATTCCGCCGCCGAAACAGGTGCTGATCTTAAACGCCGTCTTCAAATCCATTCCGAAATCTTCCGCAAAAGCTCCAAACAATGCCTGAGAACAATGATATTGCTGCTTCAAAAGCTGATCGGCTTTCTCCCTGTGCGTCATCTTTTACCCTCCTGCATGTATCAATATAGGAATCGGTGTCTCTGTCGGAAAATACATCTTATTGTTATTACTTTAACATACAATCAGGCAAAAGGGAAGTCCTAGATAGCCGGAGTGAAAGACTCAATCGTCTGCGGCGGACGCCCCGCCGATGTCCTCCACATATTCCACCAAGCAGCTCACCCACGCATCCGGTCCTTGATGATCCAATATCAGGCAATAGGACGGCTCCATGGCGTCTCCCTCATAAATGTAATAATCCTCCAGATAGCCGTGCGTGATATAACTCCTCGTATAGAGAATCCGTTCCTGTGAATCATAGACGGACGTCTCGCTCATCCGCATCGTGCCGAATGCACGGTGATTATACCAACAGGCCTTCTCCGCAAGTGTTCCGTCCGCCCGATAGGTATAAGTAATTTCGATGATCTTTAGCTGCTCCGGCTCCTCCTTCCAGAGATCCGAACCCTCCAAGAGATAAGAAACCGGCCGCCCGGCCTCATCGTACTCCCAGATCTCCACGGCCTCCTCCGGCATATACGCCTCTTCGCCCTCTTTTGTGACCGCATCGGTTCGGTTTTCCCACACCCTCTGCACAATATCCCCGCTGTCCATGGAGAACCCGGCTATGTAGTTCTCATCATCCTCTTCGCCGGGATAAAAAGTGTAAAAAATTCCCGTGCCTTTCTCCTCCTCAGGGTCAAACCAAAAATTCAGCCGCCTTGTCCCGCTCTCGTCATCAAACCAAAACCAAGGTTTCTCTTCTGCCAAGATCCCTTCTGCCCGCAGAAACTGCCCCGCCTGCTCCTCATTCTCCACGGCGGCGCTCAACGCATGATCCCACGGCGTAAAACCGTTCATGTCCTCCCCGGACAGCTCAGACGCCGTCCATTCCGTTTGAGGCGTCTCCCGTCCGCCGCACAGGACAAACATTTTTTCACCATTCTCATAAGAAGTAAACAGGGATTCCTGCCCCGGCTTCCCGGGAAATTCTTCCAAGAAACATGCTTCCACAGAATCCTCCTGCGCATGTATCTTTGCCAAAACTCCGTTAATCTGATGTTGAAATGCCCCTTCGCCCTCCGATTTCCAGCAATCCGCAACAAGATACCCGTAATATTGACCCTTTTCCTCATAAATCCAAAGGTCTGCGGATATATGTATCCCTGTCGTCATACTGCCCCAGCAGCGATAATACCCTGCCCACTCCTCCAGACGCTCCTGCTCCGCAACAGTTTCCTGCTCCGCTTCCCCGCCTTCGCCCGCCGGCACTATGGCGTCTCCATCTCCAATGACCGGCTCCGTGGCTCCTCCATCTCCAAGAACCGGCGCTGCGGCTCCTTCACTCCCGACAACCGGCTCCGTAGCTTCTTCGCCCGCCCCGCATCCGGCTGACAGCATCGCACATATCAATAGGATCGGAAATTCCTTTAAAATCAGAAAGAAACTCTTCTTCATCTAACGCAAGTCCTCCGTATGCCGGCCTATCACTGCTTTATGGTGATGCCGTGACATCCGATTTTATCCAACATAACACAAAGAACCCCGAACTCGGGGTTCTGAGAGAGGCGCAGACCGGATTTGAACCGGTGAATCAGGGTGTTGCAGACCCTTGCCTTACCACTTGGCTACTACGCCGTATTCTATTTTATGCATTCTTCTATTTATGCATTCTTCTATGCATTCCATACAACTAAATGACTCCAACGGGAATCGAACCCGTGTTACCGCCGTGAAAGGGCGATGTCTTAACCGCTTGACCATGGAGCCGTAGTAGAGGTTGTGAAGTCTCCCTTGTTCGTGGGATAATGTCTCTTTCAATACCGCTTTCTGCTTAACGGTCTCAACGAAATTGATTATAACACAGCGAAATTCCCTTTGCAATAAGAATTTTACGATTTTTCTGTATTTGGTTTTAAATATTTTCCTGTAATGCTCATTTCATTTCCCGCTATCTCCTCCGGAGTGCCAACGGCAATAATCTGCCCTCCCGCTTCTCCACCGCCCGGTCCCATATCAACCACATAATCCGCATTCGCAATCATGTCCAGATCATGCTCAATCACGATTACGGTAGCGCCCTTATCAATCAGCCGCTGGAATACCTGAATCAGCCGCCGTACATCCAGCGGATGCAGTCCAATCGTAGGTTCATCAAAAATAAACACAGCATCATCCTGTGCTTTCCCCATTTCAGCCGCCAGCTTAAGCCTCTGAGCTTCGCCGCCGGAGAGCGCCGGTGTTGCCTCCCCAAGCGTCAGATACCCCAGCCCCAAGTCTGCCAAAATCTGCAGCATTCCCTTTACTTTCTTCACATCCGCAAGCTGCTCCAAAGCCTGATCTATCGTCAGCCTCATCAAATCCGGCAATGAAATTCCCTGACTGTCCTGTGCCGCCTTACGGGAGTAATACCGTATCTTCTCTGCCTCCTTTCGGTAACGGGAGCCGCCACATTCCGGACATTCAATCTCCACGTCAGGAAGGAACTGCACGTCCATCGTAATCTGCCCCGTACCATCGCATCCGGGACAACGCAGAGAACCGGTATTGTAAGAAAAATCCCCCATTTTGCAGCCAAGCTCCCTTGCCGACGGCGTAGCTGCGTAAAGCCGCCGCAGTTCATCCAGAACACCGCTGTATGTGGCTACTGTGGAACGGACGTTAATCCCAATGGGAGACGCGTCAATCAAGCTGGCTCTCTCAATGCCCTGCGCATCCAGCGTTTTGATATGGACAGGCATCTTTTCCTCCGCTGCCTTCGCTTTTAAAGCAGGGAGCAAACTCTCCAAGATAAGCGTTGTTTTGCCCGAACCGGAAACGCCGGTGACGGCAACCAGCCGCCCCTTGGGAATATCAAGTTCCAGAGCGTGAACCGTATGCAGCGGTTCCGTGGAAAGCCGGATGTGTCCATGCATAAACATGGTTTCAGGGCTTATCCTGTCCCTGACCACGGTCTGTTCCCGGTCCGCCAGAAATCCGGCAATTAAGGAGTCTTGTTTCTGCGCCACCTCATTCACCGTCCCGGCAGACAAGACCTGACCGCCATATATTCCGGCTCCAGGCCCCATTTCCACCAGCCAGTCGGCTGCCTTCAACACCCGCACATCATGATCTACCAACACAACAGAATTACCACGATCTACCAGATCATTTACCACACCCAATAATCCTTCCACATTCGCCGGATGCAGCCCGATAGACGGCTCATCAAGGACATACAGCACACCCGTGGTTCGATTTCTTACTGCCCTTGCAAGCTGTACCCGCTGTCTTTCCCCTGTAGAAAGCGTAGCCCCTGCGCGGTCCAATGTCAGATAACCCAAGCCAAGTTCCATCAGCCGTTTTGCCGTATGGCGGAACTGACTGCAGATACTTTCCGCCAGATCCCGCAGCTCTTCCGGCATCTTTGCCGGAACGGAAGATACCCAGAAGAGCAGGGCTTCCAGTGTCATGGCCGTCACTTCCGCAAGATTTTGTCCCAGAAGAAGGGTTGAACGAGCCTGCTCATTCAACCGCGTGCCGCCGCAATCCGGGCATACATCCTGCCGCAAAAATTTCTCCACGCGCTTCATGCCCTTGTCATCCTTTACTTTTGACAGGGCATTTTCCACAGTATAAACAGCGTTAAAATAAGTAAAATCCAACTCTCCCGCCTCACTGCCGTTTTTCGATTTGTAAAAAATATGCTTTTTCTCTGCCGGACCGTGAAAAACAATATCCCGTTCCTTTTCCGTCAGTTCCGAAAAGGGAATGTCCGTGCGAACACCCATGGCTCTGCAGACATCCGTCATCAGCGACCACATCAGAGAATTCCAGGGAGCCACCGCCCCATCGTCTATGGACAGGCTCTCGTCCGGAACAAGCGAGGCCTCGTCCACTGTCCGCACAATTCCCGTACCGCCACATGTTCTACAGGCTCCCTGACTGTTGAAAGAAAAGCTTTCAGCGCTGGGGCCGCTGAAGGTTTCCCCGCAAACCGGACAAACCAATGGTTTGTCTGCAGCCACATTTGTAGTCGGAGGCAGATAGTGTCCATTGGAACAGCAATGGCTTCCCAATCTGGAAAACATCAGCCGTAACGGGTTCAATAACTCGGTAGATGTACCGAAGGTACTCCGAACACCCGGCACAGCGGGCCGCTGATGGAGAGCCAGAGCCGCCGGAACATTTTCTATACTGTCCAGTTTCGCCTCCGCAGCCTGCGTCATGCGCCTTCTTGTATAAGCGGACAATGCCTCCAGATAACGTCTGGAGCCTTCGGCATACAGAACACCCATTGACAGGGATGATTTTCCGGAACCAGAGACACCTGCAATCCCTACCAGCTTTCCCAACGGAATATCCAGATTAATGTTTTTAAGATTATGAACACGAGCGCCACGTATTTTGATTGCGCTGGGAACCTCCCTGTAATTCTCAAATCGTTCCATCTTTCCCTCTCTTATCCTTCTCAATCTATACCACACATCTGAGCCGTCCTCTTTACAGCCGAGAAGATGCTCCATTATCTTCTTGGGTGTCAAAGCTGTCCACTCTGTATGCCCACAGTTTTCGCAGGCTGTCTTCTCCCCACGCTGCTTCGGACAGATCCTGTCATTCCAGCGGTGATTACACTGTGGGAAATATCCGCCGTTTTTCCCCGCTTCGCATATACATCTATCCTGCCCCAAAACATTGCAAAGAATTTTTTTGCCAGTCCTTCCGTAATATATTTGCCGATAATCCGCTCTCCCTGATCCGGGTCATATTCGACTGCACTTTCTATCCTCCCGTCAAATATGCTTTCAGAATCGTAGGCTATATTGGCTTTATCGAGCTGTTGTTTCAGCTTTCGATTCTCTTTCTGCAAATCCCGCACCAACTGCCGGAGAGAATCGAGATTATATGCTTCTATGTTCATAGGCATTTATCTTTCTATGATGATTCTATCTCTCATCATTTTCCAACATTTTTTTCAGTTCTTCTATATCTGGCAGTGCTTTCTTCAGTTCTTCTGACATATCCGCAGATGTTTTATTCTTCCATTAGAAACGTTGATTCTTTTGGCACTTGTAAGTTCCAAATTATCAGTTTTCAAAAAGAGTGCAAAAATTCATTTGAATTTAGTCAATAAAAATCCTATATTCGCACCCATTTCCCCGTAATATCAAAGAACCTGAATTGACTAAAATTGACTAAGCAGCTATTACATAGTCAATTATTTAGTCAATTCCTAAGTCAATTATGAAGAATAAACCATAGTGCCCCTGCTCCTTTTCCTTTCGTATCTGCTATTCCGTTTTTCTTCATTTTCTGCAAAATATTAGAAACTTTGCGGCTTTTTTGCATTTTATTAAGCTGACCCGGAAGCGCATCTTCAACGGCCTGTGTTATTTCCGATGCCTTAGACTCCCCAAATTTTTCCAAATAACCCTTGATCAACTGCATACATATCTCATCCGTTAATCCGGCGGCTTTCACATATTCTTTCTTCTGATCCACCATATCAGCCACTTTATATGAGATATAGATATTGGGATATCGCCCTTCTGACAATCCCTGCTTCTTCAATTCCAAGAAGTCCACCTTGGATATAGGTTCCCGCTTCTGAATTTTATCCAATTCGTTGCTCAGGGCAGAGAAATCTTCCCCCAATTCATTGAACGAGAAACTTGATTCTGCCGTTTTAAATTCAATAATCTCGTCCTCGAAGGATATGATATCATGAACTGATTCAGTTTTTGTAACATCTGAGAGTCTGTGTAAATCCTATTTATTCCTCCGACCTATTTGTAATCAATTTGGCGATCTCTAAGTCGCTCTCGTCAAAATACCCAACATCTTCTTTCAAATCCCATAATTTAAGCCTATCCATCTCATCATTATCCTGTTTCGTAAAATACTCCCGTTCATCTTTATACCCCAGATAAACCGCCTGAAACCGTATATCACCATCTGACATCAACGCTTCCATCATCGAACCGACTCCGCGTACTGTCATGTTTTCTACACCACCAATTCCTCTTCTTTTAATGTAGTAATATAGCAATAAGACTGCGGCGCACACTTCACGCCAATACTTTTTAATGTACGCGGTTCCTCATATATCACAACATTTTTTAACTGGTATGCAACCGCTTTTTTCTTTCCCTTGTAATACTTCCTAAAAAAGGAATATGTGATTCCGGAATACTGCTTTGTTTTGCGCCACACATTTAATACTTCATCTTCGACTATACTTTCTATCTCTGCTTCTGCAACAACCTTTTTTTGCGGTGCGGTAGCATAAATAATAATCTTATCCACATCTTCCCGGCAGCGGAATTTGCGATATTCATAACGTTTGGTTCCTTGCAAAATACTTTCCACATATTCAGGGTTGATCGATAATAACATTTGACACATTGACATTTCCCTCCGCTAATATCTCTTTAAACTGTGTTTTACTTAATCGGACTTGTGTCGGATATTGCCCCTGCGATGCCCAGTAACCGTTTCTATCAAGCCAATCCATATTTACGTTGTTACCGGATCCAAAATAACCATAGTATAGCAATTCCGCAACAGTCGAATACCCATCAAATAAATTTTAACGGTATAATAACACGCCTACTTAATAAGTCCAGCAGACATCGTTTACACTTTGATAATCCTTGAACCGATCTCCATATTTTAGGTATGCTCCTCAAATCACTCTCTCAGCGTGGCATTGAACACCTTGATCTCATTCACCCCAAATAGCATATCGCCAAATTTCAGGGTGTCGTTATTTACTTTGAATTCCAGCCATTCGGTTTCGGACAGGATATGCGAAGGAATTCGAATAAATTGATATAATATTTTTATTTAGTGTCTGCTGATTAAACCGCGTTTAGGCTACAGCCTTTGATATATACCCATATCGAAAAAATTGCCAAAATAGACGCAAAAGTATCCGTTTCTGAATCCGAAACAGATTCGATACGAATACCGATAACGCAATGGATGTCATCTGTGTTTCTTCCAGCTTGGTCACGATACACCTCAGGCCATAGCAGCGTTTGCTGCGGCTGAAAAATCGCTCCACTTCGATCCTGTCCATATTATCTTTGTGTTCCAATTTCTTGTCTGTTTTGGCATCCGGTGACGGTCTGCCCAGCTTTGAACCAGACAGCCGTATCCCATGCTTTTTACAGTAAGCCCGGTTGTCTCTGGTTCGGTAGATCTGATCTGCCAGCACGCGCTCCGGATAACGCCCCGTGCGTGACCTGTATCGTTCCACCGCCCCGATCAGGTAGCCGCTTTCATTGTAGGCATCGAAGGATACTTTTTCCAGCCGCCCGTATCCTTCCCCGTCAATACTCACATCCAGCTTTGCACCGAATTCTACGGGGGCTTTTGCCTTACCCCGCACTATGGGGCGTATCCACGGCTGGCTGATGCTCACGATCCTGTCCGGCACGGAATGTACCTTGCTCCTGTACATATATTCCTGCTGGTCATATAGCTTCAAGATTGTCAGGATATGCGGAATATCCCTGATATCCGGTACATAGCCACGGCTGAAATAGCCTTCCAGATAACCGATGTCCCTGCGCACATAAGAGAGCTGCTTCCTGACCGCTGTCCGTACCTGTTTTTTGTTATGTTTCCTGCACTTGGCAAAGGCCAGATATTCTTTCCTTGCTTTCCTGCGGTAGCGCCGGGGCAGCTGCAGTCCATATGATTTACACATACGATATATCATCTGTTCCAGTTTTTCCCTTGTCTCGTTCAGAAGGGAGATATCCTGCGGATACCGGATATTTGCGAGGGCACAGGTGGCATCAATAGCAAGGGTTCCTTTGTTGGTTCCCTCTTCCTTGGGTATGCCGCTTCCTTCTGCACCGTTTCCGGAAGATGGTGACCCCGGCTGGTCGTCATCCTTATGAGCCAGGAGATATTCATTTGCCTCGTTCAGCATATCCGCTGTGATCCGTTTGCGGAACAGCACCAGTGTGCTTGCATCAAATGGCGGGGGATCCTGGTATCCCGGCAGTCCGATAAAATACTGGAGATACGGATTCTCTGTTATCTGCTCCACAAGCTCTCTGTCAGGGAACCGGAACCGGCTCCGGATGATCAGGGAACCAAGAGCCATACGCAGTGGCTATGCAACATTGCCCGTATCACTTGGAAACAGACCGGCATATTTTACTTCAAACAGATCCCAGGGGATCTTATCCGCCATCTGGATCCAACGGTTGTCGGGATTCATATACAGCCCCATGGGCTGGTTAAAATCGAGGAAGGATGTCTGTGTTTTATCTGCCGGCTTGTACATTTTGGCTCCTTATGGGTTGTTTCGGTATAAAATCTGCAAGAAAATCGAATGGATTACTTGATTTTCCCTGCAATTATTATACCAGAAAACAGCTCAAAAGTCAGCATTTATCAGCATATAAAGTTTAATCAGCAGGTCAATACACTAGTTAAATATCCGTCTTTTATAAAAAGGACAAACCCTACTGCTCCATCAATCCCATCAACTTCTCCGTCTATATCTCCAAGGTGAAAAGTAGTTTTAAATTCCTCGCCTATCCTGATGGCATGATCGGCCTAATAACAGATAAAAGAGCCACTAATGAGTCGAGCATTTGATTCCGCGCACTTTTATTTTGATTATATCTCATTGAGCTCCCAATATCCGAATCTTTTACCACCCTTTCGAACAATGCGACCGCTTTCTTTCAGGTTTTTTATTGCCCTTTGAATAGATGAAAGAGATGCCTGGGTTCTCTCTGCCAATTCTTTCTGGCTTAGCTTTGCATCTTTTTCTAATTCTTTTACAATTCTGTTTTCCAAAACTTCATCCAAAACTTCATCCAAAACTTCATCCAAAACTTCATCTTGACGTTTTGGAGCTTTAGGAACTGGTACTTTAGCGCTTTCAAGGGCAGTAAACTTCACAGTAAGATCATTGCCCAACACTGTATACTCAGGGGCCGCTGTTCCAAGTTCTCTACAAGCTTCACAAATCTTTTGGATGCCGCGTCCCCATGCCTCAATGTACCCGGCACGATAAAACGCATTGGCAATAGACGGATTGAACGGCTCTGACTTGTGAGGCTTCATCAACGTCTCCACCGTCCAGTTTTTCGGCAGGATGCAGCTATTGCTGATATACATTGCGTCCTCTTCAATGCGAATCTGGATTGGGATACTGGCAGCGTAGTTATTATGTCCCAAGGCGTTGTAAATTGCTTCCCTTACACCCTCACGTGGAAACGGATATGTTTCTATCCGCACATCATGTTCATAAGTAATCGCCGCCTTCAGATATTTCGTATAAATCAAATCAATCACCCTGTCAGCAATGCTAAACAACGACCCTTCTACCGTGTCCTGGTATTGCAGATCTGAACCCACGCCAAACTTTCCGATTTTCACATAGCACCCTGTTATGATCCGCCCCGGCTTTCGGTAAAAAAGCATAACCGCCGCACGTTTCAAGCGTCCATCTACTAAAAGATCAAGATGATCAAGAAGCTCTGTATTCGGGACATCCAAATCTTCTTTTTCCATCCTTTTCTTTCGCACAGCCTCCCTACGAAAGATATCAATGCTGTTCCTGTCAAGGTCATCCACACCTATGTTATCAACAGGAATCGCATCCCACAGATAACCTGTTTTTTCTCTGATAAACTCTGTCAAAGCTGCTCCTTGAAGCTGCTGTTTTGTACTACCGCTTCGGTAGTGGTATTCACCGTGGTAATTGACCGGATAAGTGCTGGGGTTTACTTTGATTTCAATATAATCCAGACCTTCTTTTGTCCGTTTATTGACATCGACAATAATGCCAAGTCCTGATTGGATTTGATTGGGAATATCATCCATCAGCTTCTTGACATCCTTCAAACCTACGACCTTTCCGGCATCATCTATCCCGATATAAATTGTCCCACCCTGAGCGTTAGCAAAACCGCACACCCACTTCAGGTATTCTGTGCGCCATGATTCTTTATATTCTATATTTTGACTTTCTGACATTTCTATAACCTCCGCTATGTCATTTGAACTGTGCAAGTTGAACGCTATACGTTCCGCTTATACAAATTTGTTTATCCATGGATTGAAGAGCCTCTTTCAAATTTGTAAATATCGGTATATTATCAAATTGACCGGTTACTCCCCTTATATACATTACGCAGGATAAATCTTTCTTCATAAATATCTTTTCAATGTCAACAACTATTTTTCTTCTATTGTTGTAATAGGCGTTTTTAATCTCCAATTCAAACAGATTGTCCGATAAAATCTTTGCACCCTTTAGAAGCATCGGATCATATGTTTTGCCTGTTTCTTCAAAAATAAGATTTACCATTCCTGCCATCTTCTCCAAAATTTCCTGAATAGAATATGTATCCTGATAAATTTGAGCATCTGCTGAAATCGTTTCACTTATTTCTTTTGCCGTCTCCTCATATTTCCATCTACTAATATCAACATCACTTGCTCTTCTTGCAATAATGTCCAATTGTTCATCAATATATTGTATACATTTACCAATATCAATCCGATCTCGCCAATAATATTCGGTCGCTGATTTTAGCATCAAATGGAGCGGTTCTGCGGTTTCTAACCGTAATTTTTCTCTATCCAGATAGATACTTTTTTTAGAGCGATTATATTCCCCAGAAAATCCCTCTTTTACTCCTGTCAATATAATCCATACTGTTTTTACAAACAAATACACATCAGATTTTCTGTAATCAATACCAGCCAAATCCTCCACACTTCGCATTTCCGGTGGTCGGGTTGCTATAGGCCCCATGCTATCTTGTATATCCGTAATATGATACTTCTTTTCATCCATATTCCAGACCAAGCCAAAATCTGACAAGCATACTCTATTTTTGTAAACCAATAAATTTCGAGGCTTGATATCTCTGTGTGCAAGCCCTTTTGCATGCAACTGTGCAATGCATTCTCCAAGGCTTCTCATGTCTTTCAATTTTTCTTCTGTAGTATAAGATTTCCAAAAATAATATTTCGATGCCTTCGGCATTATATACCAGTCAAGGTACCCACACTCTTCCAAAAAAGAAGAAGCATCGTAAATTGGAATAATTCCCTCTACCTCATCTTGAATTTGACATATATATTGAATTTCTTTTTGAAACCTTTCCTCTCTTTTCTTTCGTTCCCTATACTTATAAGACCTGACTGTCAATATTTTTATTGCGAGTTTTTCTTTCCTTAGCAACTCATTCTCAGCAGATATCACTTCTACGGAATATACTACGCCGTTTCCCCCATCTCCTAATTTTTCCACAAGTTTATATGTTCCAAACTTGCCATTAATTCTCATTCCGGGTTTAGGATCATTTGCATCAATACCACTCATTTTCTGCCTCCGTCCTTGCCCGTTCAGATTCTCTTTTATATCTATCATATAGGCTATAAAAAATTTTTGCCGTCTTTGGATATTTGTGATTCAAATACTCTGCGTTAGCCTTAAAATCTTCTGCCATTCGCATTTCTTCTTTCCCAGCAGACGGACTGTATATTCCACGACGATTAAAAATACCAGATTCATAGCTGCTACAAAGTCTATCATCACAATAATCTTCTATGAGAGCCCTCACTGCCTCGCAAGGCTCATGTCCATCTTCCCCACACGGTGAAAACGCAAACAATCTGCCTATCATAGAGCCAAATAAACTACTCTGGTCATTTTGCTCCAATAAACTACTGAATGTCTCAACCCATTGCCGAAGTTTTTCCTCCTTTACCTTGCCATCTTCTTCTGCTGGACAAAAATGTGCCTTATCATACACGGTATACATATTGTGTATATATTGCTCGTTCGGTTCAAGCTTTTCTCTCGGTTCATGATCCCTTTTATAAATCCCTGCAACCAACATAGCAAACAATTCCGGCGATTTCTTGATTATATGATGAAAGCATTTCATGTTATCCCATTCTAAAAGATTCATGAAATAGATTTCTATTTGGGAAATTCTCAAACATTTTTCTTCATCATGCAGGAATTCTTTTTGCATGATTTCAAGAAACTGTTTCATATAATAATCCGTCATTTGACTATTTTGAGTATGTTGCATTCCTTCAATACCCTCCATATAGGAATAAATTTCCCATGCGCTCAACGGATTTTCATGATGCAGACGGTACATATGCTGCAAAAAAATGTCCAAACTCGAATGATTTTTACTCTCACTCACAGCCCAAAGGACATTGCTTTTTCTATAAGAAACAGGTCCCTTCCAAAAAATAGTTTTCATCTCATTAGGCGCGTTTGAAATCAAAGGAACATTTTCAGTTGAAAATGCTTCCGAACGATAAATTTTTGCCAAAACTTCATCCGAATAACCCTGTTCTCTTACCTTTAAAATGATATCGGGATATAATCCCACATTTTCTCCAATGGCAATTGTCATATAATCAACAGCCATACTACCAGATGGCTGGGCTTTCAATAAAATCTCAAAGGTTTCAAAATCCCATTTACCATCTTTCCAGTACTTCGCCAAATAGCTTCCAAGAGAGTTATACGGCTCTTTGCCGGAAAGTTCCGCCAGTACCTCTAATCGATAGTTTTTATTTTGAAATTCAAGCAACTTTTCCCGAACCAGTTTTTCCGTTGCACATTCATTTCCTTTCTTTTCCCCTTCAGTTTCATATGGCACCGGATGAAGCAACGGATATTCTCTATTCCCATAGAACAAGTATCCATACTCATATTCGACTTGACTTGTATAAATTTCATCCAACAATTCTTCATACTCCTGCAGCCTATTCTCTGACATTGCCCAAGAGGAAGAAGCAAAATATCTATGCCGATATATTATCTCTCTGATATTATTTTTGATATCTATAATCTCATAATCGGTCATTTGAGTCACTTCATACATAAGCCTATTGAATACATCTTTTCTTATCTCTGAATCAAACTCTTCGATTACTTTCAATATTCTGTTCCATCGTTCAGCAGAAAAATCCATATTATTTAAAAGAACATTAATATAACCTATAGATACTGTCTGCACATCTCCGATGGTTACAGGTTCCATCGTCCTATGCTCTCTGTATTTCGGTGCTGATAATTCTCCCAATATACTTCTGCCCCGATGAGACACCGCTTCATATAGATATGTCCAAATGTGCCCGCTTGATTGAATTGCTAATTTTGCGGCTTCAATTTTCTTCTCTGGGGTTGTAATCGCGGAAAAATTATACCAAGTACAGAAAATCTTATCAAAAATATCCCTTGGCGCATTAGATTTATATTCATGATCAAGGCTATCCAGTTTTAGCAACCAGTGAAAAGCATCCCATGCAAATGTGTCTTGAACGAGAAACTGCTCCACGCCCCACAAAATGTTAATATATGCATTTCTTCCAAACAAAAAATCATCGCTTTGATGCTCAAATAACCCCAGAAGCCCCGTTGGTTCCACAAATTCCCTCTCTAATCGTGCCAAAACCGCTTTAGGAGATATCTCACATAAATCTGTCCAAAATGTGGAAATATAAGACCACTGCTTTTCCGTAGTTATATAGTTCAATATTCTATCTATTACCTCATCCATAGCAGGCTGACAGTCTTTTGTTTTCCTGTAACATCCCTTCATAATCAGAGTTCTGACCATGCCTTTTCTGATTGTTTCAGACCAAAACAATTTTTCTCCCTTTATCTGAGCCAGTAACTTCTCCTGTGCAGAATAGGTAAACAAATTTTCCGATTCGTTTAGGACTTCTATAAAAATATCAATAAATCTTTTCCATAATGAATCATCCAAAGAAACATCCAACCACTCCCATGTGTTCTCTGTACTTGCCAAACAGTAAAACGGTGCATGATTTCTTCGGCTACCTTTGATCACATAAACAAAAGGATCCTCTCCTTTTGTATAGGACAGAATTTCTTCAAGAAAGTTCTCATAATCACCTCCGTAAAGAGTTTCTATAATCAGTTTATCTCCTTCCGTCTCCTCCCATTTCCCTAAAAGCAAACATATCTTCTTCACCTTATCGCTGATTCCATCCATCCACTGAGGTCGCTTCTGATACTCTCCCCGAAACAAACGCTTCTTCATAGGAATATAAAGTCCATGAGTATCTGCAATCAGCGCATACGCTTCATCCGATTCCATTCCCGCTTCCTGAAGGCAGTGTGATATGGTATTCAAAGTCCTTGGTCTTAACTCAATGACATTCCTGGTGTACGCCGGCATATTTTCATTTAACACAAAAATATTCGTATTGTTTTCAATTGCCACAATTTCATCTGCGAAAAACCATGGAATGTATATATTGTTTTCACTGGCAACATTCTGCAGCTTCTGCCAAGATTCCAAACTTTTCACTACATAAATAGGTCTTTTTTCATTTAACCTCCAAAGCTCGTTGAGGATACAGTAAATGGTTTCCTCTTGGCACCGTCCTCTTACATAGACCAACTCATCATATATATGTTCCTCAAATTCTTCCTGAAAATGTTCATCATCAATTTTGAAAAACTCAATTCCTATGGACGGCTTATCCGTACTCCGTCTAAGCTCAATGTCCATTTGTCCGGATGATTCAATTAGTAGGTGCTGCCTTTGATATAAGGCATTGTCTTTTGACATTTTATCTATCTTTATATGCAATTCTTCTAAACTGGCTTGTTGCTCATCCTTCCATTCCTGCAGAAAGTAATGTTCATATTTATCTGGGGCAATAACCTTTATTTGTTCCAGTATTACATACATTATCCTTAAACAATAGGATTCCGCCAATTCATGGTGAATTTCATATTTCGCCATAAGCTGCATCAGCATTTTATATAAACGGTTTTTCAATTCATATCCGTCTGTATCTTTCAAATTCTTAGCAATCACCACCATATTGTCCTTTGCAAGGACAAGGGATAAGTCGTCAAAAAACTGTGCCGCCGTTTTTTCATTCTCGATGAAGAACTCGCCGGTATCTACTAATATTTTCTTCCAGTCGTGGGCACTTTTGAGATTTTTTAAAATACTTTCCCCAGCAGATACTAACAGATTTTCTGCCTCTGCGGTGCCCAAATTAGATATGCCTTTTAACAATTCAAGCATTAACATATGCTTACCCCTTTATTTTTGAACATAAACACTTTAGTCTTCTTACTTCTTAAAGCCCACTTGCCCATTCATTAACAGTGGTAACAAGAACTTCTGTAATAATATAAGTTCTTCATTTTCCTTCCACCTTAACTCTATTGCTGTAAGTAATTTATTTAATGTTTCCAGCAAAGCATTCTTAATAGGAATCAAAATTGGAATTTCTTCAATATCGCCTTTTGTAATGAATTTAATAATTGAACCATTAGCATTATTTTTTAATTGTATGATTCTTTGACTTACTGCCATATAAATAACAGCAAAATACTTTTTTTCGTCTGGAATAAGTACATAAGTTCTTTGATATGCATTAAACTTTCCCGAATAATGCTTTACATTAAAATCACCATTACCAGCAACCAATACCGCACTGCCCTCAAAAGCATATTCTGAACACTGTAAAATTTCATGTGAACAAGTAAAAAATTTATATTGTCCCTCTAAAGATGAAAAGTTTGCATCTTCTTTACCGGTTACAACGTTTAAAAGCTGTTTTATCGTTTTAACTTCCCATCCCTCCGGAATCTTTTTATTTAATTCCTCATTCCAAACCATTTTCCCACCAGAAGATTTATATGGTTCTCCTTCTTCATTCGGAAATTCAAACTGTAAAAACCAATAGTCATAAATTGTTTTTGCCATTGATTCCAATTCTGCATTGATTCTATAATTTATATTTATCTTTTCATTTAATACTCTTAAACATTCTGCGATATCATCTTGATTTTTCTTTATAATAGGAATATTCAATTTCTTCAAATCAGGTATATTCAAATTACTAACAATGGAACCCGTTTGGTCTATCTTTTTTATTTGAGCTTGCACGTATGGTGATAACAGGGCATATAATAAATAGTGTGGATTACATTTTTCTTTATCAACTTTTAACAAAACAAGCCTTTGACCAAGACAACACTTAAAATTTTTAGGCACTAAGCATACTTCACCCATTGGAGCTTCTCTTGATATAATAATGTCATTTTCATGAGGTTCAGCTCTTTTAATTCTGTTTTTATAAGTTTCTTCATCAACATAAGATAATTTTGATAAATCTAACTGTCCTCCTGATATATTATAGTTCCTTATCACAGGAATTCCTTCATTTAACCATTTCGGGGTGGAATGAGGACAATCAATAATATCTATACATAAATCTTTTAATTCGCAAAAGTCAATCATTATGTCTCCCTTTAATCTCTTATAAAATTTCTTCCATTTTTATAGATGGCTTTTTACATATATGATTTTTAGATACAAAGGCACATACACCATCAATACAATAGGAGCCACATATATCTGGATTTGTATGCCTACAGCCATAAGTTATTTTATCTGTATCACCATCATTAATATAATCTTGTAATGCAACGCATGATTATCTTGAAAAATCACTCATACTTCAACTCCCCCAACCTCTTCTGTATCTCATCTTCCAAAGTCTTCCCCTCCGTAAACAATTTTTCAAGCCGTGATGAATATGCCAGCATCCTTTTTTCAAATTCTTCCTGCGATAACTCCACAAACTCTATCTTTACCTCGAAATACTGCCCCGCCGATAACGAATAATTCTTTTCCGCTATCTGTTCATAGGTAACAGAAACACTAAAATCCTCTACTTCAACCTGATTGATAAACGTATTCTCGATCCTCTCTACTTCATCAGGGCGCAAAACCGTTTTCTGATTCTTCCCCTCTTTCCTCTTCTCGCCCAACTTAGAGGCATCTATGAGCATAATATTTCCATCTTTATTGGACTTGTCGATAAAAAGCACAGACACATTTGTCCCTGTGTTGGCGAAGATATTGGAGGGCATGGAGATAACGCCCTTCAGCCAGCGCTTCTCCACGATGGTCTGCCGAACCGCTTTTTCGATTCCAGACTGAGCTGTGATAAATCCTGTGGGAACTACGATTGCCGCCTTGCCGTCCTCCTTCAAGCTCCACAAAATATGCTGAATGAAGCACAAGTAGATTGACATGGACTCTTTCTTC
>JAMPHU010000033.1 GCA_023663225.1 Candidatus Gastranaerophilales bacterium | reverse complement strand
CACTGTATTCTATTATACAAAAGGATTCCAATATCCGATTTGACTTTGCCCTGCGATTGGCAAACGAATTAGAAATTGATGTGAATGAAATATGCGCCGCCAGCCCGTTTTCCGGTACCATTACTGAAGAAGAAATATATCCCACACTCCCAGACGGATTGCACGGCGCTCTCGATAGCAGCCGGGTAAAGACATATCTGAAAAATTCCTTATATCCACTTATGTACCTGTTCGGGAAAAACAGTATGCCCGATGTGGATAACTTATTAACTTCATTTTATCAGTTGGATGATGAAGCAAGAAAAGAAGTGGTAGAAACGATAAGATTCAAGCTGCAGTACCATCGTGATCCAGAACGAGCGGAACAGGTGAAACAAATAAAAGGTTGGTAAAGGTAAACTCCGATGAAAATGGTGCCAAATTTCGTCGGAGTTTCATTTTTCGGCACCGTTTTGGCACCGCTCACAATTTTTTCATTAATCGAAAATCTCAAAAAGGGCTCTCCGAAATCTCGGAAAGCCCCATAAAATCTAGCTTTTTTCAATTACTCAATAATAGAAGCAACCCTGCCGGATCCAACTGTACGCCCACCCTCACGGATAGCGAAAGTCAAACCTTGCTCCATAGCGATGGGATGGATCAACTCGATAGTCATCTCCACATTGTCGCCAGGCATGCACATCTCAGTGCCATCGGGGAGGTTACATACACCGGTAACGTCGGTTGTTCTGAAATAGAACTGAGGACGATAGTTGTTGAAGAAAGGTGTATGGCGGCCGCCCTCGTCCTTGGTCAGAACGTATACCTGAGCAGTAAACTTGGTGTGGCAAGTAACGGAACCGGGCTTAGCCACAACCTGGCCTCTCTCGATCTCAGTTCTCTGAACGCCACGAAGCAGCGCACCGATGTTATCGCCAGCCTGTGCCTCATCCAACATCTTACGGAACATCTCGATACCGGTTACAACCGTCTTCTTGGTCTCCTCCTTGATACCGATGATCTCAACTTCCTCGTTGATATGCAGAGTACCACGCTCTACACGGCCGGTAGCAACGGTACCACGACCGGTAATGGTGAACACGTCCTCGACAGGCATCAAGAAAGGCTTATCCGTGTCACGAACAGGATCAGGAATATACTCGTCAACTGTGGACATCAGCTCAAGAATCTTGTCGCCCCACTCTCCAGAAGGATCTTCCAGAGCCTTCAGAGCAGAACCCTTGATGATCGGGCAGTCATTGAAGCCATATGCTTCCAACTGCTCGGTAACTTCCATCTCAACCAGCTCAAGGATATCGTCGTCAACGTCGTCGCTGTCGCACTTGTTCAGGAACACAACGATGTTGGGCACGCCCACCTGACGAGCCAACAGGATATGCTCCTTGGTCTGAGCCATAACGCCGTCGGTAGCAGCAACAACCAGGATCGCACCGTCCATCTGAGCAGCGCCGGTGATCATGTTCTTTACATAGTCAGCGTGGCCCGGGCAGTCAACGTGCGCATAGTGTCTCTTCTCGGTCTCATACTCCACATGTGCGGTAGAAATGGTAATTCCACGCTCTCTCTCCTCGGGAGCTTTGTCGATCATATCAAAAGCAACGGCCTCACCGGTACCAAGTCTTGCATTCAGAGTCTTGGTGATTGCAGCAGTCAGGGTTGTCTTACCATGGTCAACGTGTCCGATCGTACCAATGTTACAATGGGGCTTAGTTCTCTCAAATTTAGCTTTAGCCATTACTATAATCCTCCTTAAAATGAAATAAATGGTTTTTTCTCATAACTCGGCTACTTTTGATTATATTAGATAATCTTTGGTTTTTCAAGCTATTTTTAATAAATTGCAGGTATTACTTGGTTTTTGCTGCCAATACCTTTTCCTGTACACTCTTGGGCACCTGCTCGTACAACTCAAAGAACATAGAGTAGTTACCGCGACCCTGTGTCTTGGAACGCAGATCCGTTGAATAGCCAAACATCTCAGCGAGAGGCACAAAGGCTTTCACCATCTTGCCTCCTCCGATATCCTCCATTCCTTCGACGCGTCCACGACGGGAATTTAGATCACCGATCACGTCGCCCATATACTCTTCGGGCATAGTGACCTCCACCTTCATAATCGGCTCAAGCAGCACGGGATTGGCCTTCTGCATTGCCTCCTTAAATGCCATGGAACCGGCAATATGGAATGCCATCTCGGAAGAGTCAACCTCGTGATAGGATCCATCATACACGGTAGCATGAACGCCAAGCACGGGGAAACCGCCCAAAATACCTGCCTGCGCCGCTTCCTTGATACCTTCGCCGACCGCAGGGATATACTCCTTGGGGATCGCGCCTCCGACAACGGTTGATTCGTACAAAAGCACGGGCGGCTCATTGATCAGGACGTTGGCCTTCGGATCAAACTCAAACTTCTCGCAGTTAGCTTCCATGGGCTCAAATTTAACTTTACAATGACCATACTGTCCTCGTCCACCGGATTGCTTTGCATACTTGGAATCCACCTCGACTGCTTTGGTAAACGCCTCTTTGTACGCCACCTGAGGTGCGCCCACGTTTGCCTCCACGTGGAACTCACGCAGCAGACGGTCCACAATGATCTCCAGATGCAGCTCGCCCATACCGGCAATGATTGTCTGACCGGTCTCGGAATCGGTGTGTGCACGGAAAGTGGGATCTTCCTCCGCCAGCTTTGCAAGCGCTTCGCCCATCTTGCCCTGGCTCGCCTTGGTCTTGGGCTCGATCGCCAGCTCGATAACGGGCTCTGGGAACTCCATGGACTCCAGGATCACGGGATGCTGCTCGTCACAGAGCGTATCTCCTGTGGCAGTCTCTTTCAGACCAACCGCTGCAGCGATATCGCCGGAATATACCTTGTCCAGCTCCGCACGCTTATTAGCATGCATCTGAAGGATACGGCCCACGCGCTCCTTTCTGTCCTTGGAAGCATTGAGTACATAGGAACCGGAATTTAAGGTTCCCGAATAAACACGGATAAATGCAAGCTTGCCCACAAAGGGATCTGCCATGATCTTGAAAGCAAGCGCTGAGAAAGGCTCTTCATCAGAAGAATGTCTCTCCACCTCATTGCCTTCCAGATCCACACCCTTGATGTCGGGCACGTCTGTGGGAGCAGGCATAAACTCCAGGATTGCATCCAGAAGCTTTTGCACGCCCTTATTGCGGTATGCGGAACCACAACAGACCGGAATCGCAGTACACTCGCAGGTAGCCTTGCGGAGCACTCTCTTCAAGTCCTCGGTGGAAGGTTCCTCCCCATCCAAATACTGCATCATCAGATCGTCGTCCAACTCACAGATTTTCTCGATCAGCTCGCTGCGATACAGCTCTGCGTCGTCCTTCATATCTCCAAGATCGTCCGTTACCGCTATATCATCGCCCTTGTCATCATTATAGATATAGGCTTTCATCTCAAACAGATCGATGATGCCCTTAAATTCATCCTCCTTGCCAATCGGCAACTGAAGAATGATCGCATTTTTTCCAAGCCTGGTCTTAATCTGCTCTACTGCTCCGTAAAAGTCCGCACCCATGATGTCCATCTTGTTGATAAACGCCATACGAGGTACATTGTAAGTGTCAGCCTGACGCCATACGTTCTCGGATTGGGGTTCAACGCCGCCCTTTGCGCAGAAGACGCCCACCGCGCCGTCCAACACACGAAGGGAACGCTCGACCTCTACTGTGAAGTCAACGTGACCAGGAGTGTCAATAATATTGATCCTGTGCTCCAACGCGCCGGGCATGGGTTTGGCCTCTTTTTCCAAAGTCCAATGGCAGGTCGTAGCAGCGGATGTGATGGTGATGCCTCTCTCTTGTTCCTGCTCCATCCAGTCCATGGTGGCAGTACCTTCGTGAGTATCACCGATCTTATAGTTCACACCAGTATAGTACAGTATACGCTCAGTCAATGTAGTCTTACCTGCATCGATGTGAGCCATAATCCCGATATTTCTGGTTCTCTCAAGTGGATATTCTCGTCCAGCCAAGGTTCTCTCCTCCTATAGTTATTTTCAGAACTCTTGACATGATCACAAGCAATCTTAGAAGCGATAGTGCGCAAACGCCTTGTTCGCCTCTGCCATCTTGTGCATGTCCTCTTTCCTCTTGACCGCAGCGCCGGTGCTGTTGGATGCGTCGAGGATTTCATTGGCAAGTCTCTCCTCCATAGTCTTCTCGCTTCTCTTGCGAGAGAACATGGTCAACCAGCGCAGTGCCAAAGCCTGGCGTCTGTCTGCTCTGACCTCGATGGGCACCTGATAGGTAGCTCCGCCGATACGTCTTGCCTTTACTTCCAATACAGGCATGATATTATTCATAGCCTCTTCAAATACTTCAAGAGCCGGTTTACCGGATTTTTGCTCTACTCTGGCAAATGCCCCGTATACGATCTTCTGGGCCACCCCTTTCTTACCATCCAACATAATGTTGTTGATCAGCTTGGTGACCACCTTGTTGTTATACAAAGGATCCGCTAATACATCTCTTTTCTGAACATGACCTTTTCTTGGCACGGTTCTTCCCTCCTTATTAGTCAATAAATCATCGGTACTCACATGTGTTTCCCCAAGTGTTCGCGCTGTATATCTGTATTACAGAATTCCAACACTGTTCTTAGTTCGTTTAGTGGTACAAGACAACGGCTTTACTTCTTGGCTTCTTTAGGCCTTTTAGCGCCGTATTTGGAACGAGCCTGCTTTCTGTTGGCAACCCCTGCAGTATCGAGCGTACCACGGATAATGTGATATCTGGTACCGGGAAGATCCTTCACCCTGCCGCCACGGATCAGCACGACACTATGCTCCTGAAGGTTGTGTCCCTCGCCAGGAATATAGCTGGTAACCTCGATACCGTTGGAAAGACGTACTCTGGCGATCTTTCTCAGCGCTGAGTTAGGCTTCTTAGGAGTAGCTGTCTTGACAGCAGTACACACACCTCTCTTCTGAGGAGCGGAAGTATCGGTCGCTTTCTTGTGAAGAGAGTTGTAACCCTTCTGGAGAGCCGGTGCTGTTGACTTCTTTACAGAAGTCTGACGTCCCTTTCTTACTAACTGGTTAAATGTTGGCATTCTGTTTCACCTCTTTCATAATAATATATTATTTTTGTGACACACAAAATAGGACACTCGCGTGCACACTAAAACAGTATACTTCTTTGCTGATGCATTGTCAATCTAATTTTTTCCTGCAAACACGAAAATTATAACAATTCTTCCAAATATCTGTCCAGCGCATCCTCCCAGGGCGGCAGTCTGTCAAATCCATTCTCCGTAAGCCGCCGTTTGCTGAGACGGCTGTTTTGCGGACGAGGCGCTTTCGCCCCGTACTCCGCGGTCGTCACCGGCGCCACCTCCATCTCAATACCTGCCTTTTCAAAGATCGCACAGGCAAATTCATACCAGGAGCAAAACCCCTCGTTGGATGCATGGTAAACGCCATATTTCTCCGTCTGGATCATATCCGCCAAAAGGATCGCCAGATCGCGGGTATAAGTCGGAGAGCCGAACTGATCATTTACTACAGTTATGCGCTTATGATTTTCCGCCAACTTTAACATGGTCTTGACAAAATTCTTTCCGTTGATGCCGTAAGTCCATGCCACCCGCACAATAAAATATTTTTCCAGCGTATTCTGTACAGCCAATTCCCCTTCATACTTGGTCCGTCCATACACGCTCTGAGGTTCCTTCGGATCCTCCGGTTCCCAAGGAGTCTCCCCCTGTCCTCCAAAGACGTAATCCGTACTCACATAAAGCATTTTAATATCCAGGCTTTTACAGACATTCGCAATATTCTGCGGACCGTCCACATTGACTTTTCTACAGTTTTCTTCATCATCTTGCGCCGCGTCCACCGCCGTATAAGCGGCACAATGGATCACAGCGTCACAAGCCGCTTCTTTTATCACCTTTTCCACTTGCCGCGCATCCGTGATATCCATGTCCCGACTGCTTGTGCCTACAGTTTCGATCCCCCGTCCGCCGAGTTCTCTTACCACGTCATATCCCAACTGCCCGCCTACGCCCGTCACCAATACCTTCATATTATAATGTTTCCTCCGCTAAAAAAGGAGCGCCGCAAAATGAATCTCGACCCGCAGGTTTGTCATTTTGCAGCGCTCCTTGATCATCCTAAAGGCGACCGTTTAAACCTCAACCGTTTCGCCTTCCATTGCCTCTTCCGTCTCCAGAGTGGAATCTGCATCCTCGTTCATGTCAACTTCTTCATCCAGCCCCGTGCCATCCAAACTCTCCTCCGGCAGGGTATCCTCTCCAAAGATTTCTTCCGGATCTTCTCCTCCAAACAGATCCTCGTCAAAAGAGATGACTCCGGTGTTGTCCGTACTCAGCTTGATATCACGATATCGCCTCATACCGGTGCCGGCGGGAATCAGTTTGCCGATGATCACATTCTCCTTCAGGCCGATCAACGGATCGATCTTGCCCTTGATAGCAGCTTCCGTCAAAACCTTGGTAGTCTCCTGGAAGGAAGCTGCCGACAAGAAGGAATTGGTAGCCAGCGCCGCCTTCGTGATACCCAGAATGATCTGTTTACCATCCGCAGGCTGTTTGCCTTCTGCGAGAAGCTGTTCATTCAACTCCTCATAATCTAACACATCTACCAACGAACCGGGCAGATACTCTGAATCGCCGCTGTCCTCAATGCGCACTTTCTTCAACATCTGACGCACCAGCACTTCGATATGCTTATCTGCAATATCCACGCCTTGCAGACGATACACTCTCTGCACCTCTCTGAGCAGATAGTCCTGAACGGCGCGGATTCCCTTAATCTTCAACAGATCATGCGGATTCACGCTTCCCTCTGTCAACTCGTCTCCCGCTTCCAATTCCTGACCGTCCACGACCTTCACACGGGAACCGTACGGGATCAAGTACGCCTTGGACTCACCCGTCTCCTGATTGGAGACGATCACTTCTCTCTTTTTCTTGGTATCGCGGACCTCAGCCATACCGCCAAACTCCGCAATAATCGCAAGTCCCTTGGGTTTTCTCGCCTCAAACAACTCCTCCACACGGGGAAGACCTTGGGTGATATCGTCGCCCGCCACACCGCCGGTGTGGAATGTTCTCATGGTCAACTGCGTACCGGGTTCACCGATGGACTGCGCGGCGATGATGCCGACTGCCTCACCTTCCTGAACCGCTTCTCCGGTAGCCATATTCGCACCGTAGCACTTTGCACAGATTCCGTTCTTGGAGCGGCACGTCAAAATGGTACGGATCTTCACAGCCTCGATAGGCTGACCCTTCTCATCCACGCCAACGCTCAGGATCTTGGCCGCACGTCCGGGCGTGATCATATGATTGCGCTTCACAAGGACATTGCTGTCCTTATCCTTGATATCCTCACAGGAAAATCTACCTGTGATCCTGTCTTTCAGATTTTCAATGGTCTCCTTGCCGTCCATAAACGCCTTGACTACCATTCCGGGGATTTCATCCTTCCCTTCCGAGCAGTCGATATCGTGAATGATCAACTCCTGAGACACATCCACCATTCGTCTGGTCAGATAACCGGAGTCCGCAGTACGCAGAGCGGTATCAGACAATCCCTTGCGGGCGCCGTGCGCAGACATGAAGTACTCCAGTACATCCAGACCCTCACGGAAATTGGATTTGATAGGCAGCTCAATCGTCCTGCCGGTGGTATCTGCCATCAATCCACGCATACCGGCCAACTGCTTGATCTGCTGGTTGGAACCACGGGCGCCGGAATCGGCCATCATAAAGATGTTGTTATACTTATCCAACCCCGACAACAGCACGTCTGTCAATTCCTTATCCGTTTCGTTCCAAGTCTCCACAACCGCGCGGTATCTCTCCTCGTCGGTGATCAGACCTCGCCTGTAGTTGGCGGCGATCCGGTCTACCGTCTCCTGCGCCGCAGCAAGCATATCTGCCTTCTGCTCCGGAACGGTCATATCGGAGATAGACACCGTCATAGCCGCCTTGGTGGAGTACTTATAGCCAATGGACTTCACATCGTCAAGCACTTCCGCAGTTCTGGAAGCACCATGCGTATTGATGACCTTCTCCAAAATCTGAGTCAATCCTTTTTTGCCCACGTGGAAGTCAACTTCCAGCTTTAGGAAATTCTCAGGATCGCTTCTGTCCACAAAACCCAAATCCTGGGGCAATATCTCATTAAAGAGAAAACGTCCCAGCGTAGACTCCACATTCCCGCTCACTGTCTCACCGTCAGCGTTGACCTTGGTGACACGCACGTTAATTCTGGAATGTAGCGTGCACTCCTGATTTTCATATGCCAAAATAGCTTCATTCACATTCTTAAAAAATTTGCCCTCTCCCAACGCGCCAGGTCTTTCCTGCGTCAAATAATAGATGCCAAGCACCATGTCCTGAGAAGGAACCGCCACTGGCCCTCCATCGGAAGGCTTTAACAGATTGTTCGGGGACAACAGCATAAATCTGCACTCCGACTGCGCCTCCACAGACAGCGGAAGGTGTACTGCCATCTGGTCGCCGTCGAAATCGGCGTTGAAAGCGGTACAAACCAAGGGATGCAGCTTGATCGCCTTACCCTCTACCAAAATAGGCTCAAACGCCTGAATACCCAGCCTGTGAAGAGTGGGGGCGCGGTTTAACATAACCGGATGCTCCTTGATAACCTCCTCCAGAATGTCCCACACCTGCGTGTCGAGACGCTCTACCAATTTCTTGGCGTTTTTGATATTCTGGCTGATGCCTTTTGCCACCAGCTCTTTCATCACAAAAGGTTTGAACAGCTCGATCGCCATCTCCTTGGGCAGACCGCACTGATAAATCTTGAGTTCCGGCCCCACCACGATAACGGAACGTCCGGAATAATCCACACGCTTACCCAACAGATTTTGACGGAAGCGCCCGTTTTTCCCTTTCAACATATCGGACAGGGATTTCAGCGGTCTGTTCCCGGGGCCTGTGACGGGACGCCCGCGTCGGCCATTGTCAATCAATGCGTCCACCGCCTCCTGCAGCATACGCTTCTCGTTGCGGACGATAATATCCGGCGCGCCCAACTCCAACAGCCTCTTGAGACGGTTGTTGCGGTTGATGATCCTTCTGTAGAGATCATTCAGGTCGGAAGTGGCAAAACGTCCGCCATCCAACTGTACCATAGCCCGCAGATCGGGCGGAATCACCGGCAGCACATCCAGAACCATCCACTCCGGCATATTGCCGGACTCATGGAATGCCTCTACCACATCCAGACGCTTGATAATACGCGCGCGCTTCTGACCGGAAGAAGCGTTCAACTCTGCTCTGAGTTCCTCCGCTTCCTTGTTCAGATCGATCGCCTGAAGCAATTCCTTGATCGCCTCGGCTCCCATTCCCACACGGAATTTGTTGCCATAAGCTTCACGGGCATCCTGGTACTCCTTCTCCGACAAGATCTGCTTGTAATCCAGATTGGAATCCGCAGGATCCAGGACGATATAGGAAGCAAAATACAGAACTTTCTCCAGCACACGGGGAGACAGATCAAGTATCAACCCCATACGGCTGGGGATCCCCTTAAAATACCAAATATGGGATACCGGCGCCGCAAGCTCGATATGCCCCATGCGCTCTCTCCTGACGCTGGACTTCGTGACCTCCACGCCGCATCGGTCGCAGACGACACCCTTATAACGAATCTTCTTATATTTACCACAATGACATTCCCAGTCCTTGCTGGGTCCGAAAATCTTCTCACAGAACAAACCGTCCCTCTCCGGTTTCAACGTTCTGTAATTTATCGTCTCCGGCTTCAACACCTCGCCATGGGACCACTCACGGATCTTTTCCGGTGATGCCAGGCCAATCTTAATGGCATCAAACGTAATGGGCTGATAGGTTTCATTTGTTGTTTCTGACATTTATGGCACTCCCTTTCCATTATTCGTGTTTAGAACTCATCGTCGCCTGCAAAATCATCCTCCAGAACATCTTTGAAATCCTCGTCAAGATCTTCCGGCTCCTCAGGTTCCTCCTCCACGCTTACCAGTTCGCCGCTCTCCTCAAACTCCTGTTCCTGATATCCCATCCTGCCCAGAGAGCTGCCATCCATCTGATCATCATATTTGCGATCACCCTCAATCTCATAGCGATAATCGGTATCGCCGTAGTCGATATTCTCTTTCAGCTCCACCTCGGTTCGATCCTCACGCAATACCCTCACATCCAGTCCAAGAGCCTGTAACTCCTTCAAAAGCACCTTGAACGACTCCGGAATACCGGGATCTGGGATATTGTCTCCCTTGATGATAGCCTCGTAAGTCTTGACACGGCCCACAATATCGTCGGATTTCACTGTCAAAATCTCCTGCAGCGTGTAGGATGCGCCGTATGCCTCCAGGGCCCACACTTCCATCTCACCGAAACGCTGTCCGCCAAACTGCGCTTTTCCGCCCAAAGGCTGCTGTGTCACCAGGGAATACGGTCCCGTAGAACGCGCGTGTATCTTATCGTCCACCAAATGATGCAGTTTCAGATAATGCATGTGGCCAATTGTGACAGCACTGTCAAAATATTCTCCTGTCCTGCCATCTCTCAAACGCACCTTGCCATCTCTGGTGATCGGCACGCCTTCCCATATTTTTCGATGCTCCCGATTCTTGGACAGATAGTCCATAACCTCCGGCAGCAGTTCCTCTTTATGCTTTCCAGAGAAGGTAGGCGCTTCTTTATCAAACTCCACACCATCCCTCTCTGCCCGCTCTTTCGCTTCTTCCTCATCGAAAGGCAGGTTGACATAATCATTTGCCAACTCCAGAGTATCCATGATATCTCGCTCATTTGCCCCGTCAAACACAGGCGTAGCCACATTGAATCCCAACGCTTTCGCCGCAAGGGAGAGGTGGATCTCCAATACCTGTCCAATGTTCATACGAGAGGGCACACCCAGCGGATTCAGCACGATATCCAAAGGACGCCCGTTCGGAAGATACGGCATATCCTCCACGGGAAGCACGCGGGATACCACACCCTTATTACCATGGCGGCCTGCCATCTTGTCACCTACCGAGATTTTTCTCTTTTGTGCAATGTAAATGCGGACTGACTGATTGACTCCGGGAGCCAGCTCGTCACTGTTTTCACGGGTAAATACCTTTGCATCCACCACGATGCCGTACTCGCCGTGAGGCACTTTCAGGGATGTATCTCTCACTTCGCGCGCCTTCTCACCGAAAATAGCCCGCAATAGCCTTTCCTCTGCGGTCAACTCAGTCTCTCCCTTGGGAGTGACCTTGCCCACCAGAATATCACCCGCGCGAACCTCTGCGCCAATGCGGATAATCCCTCTGTCATCCAGATCCTTCAAAGCATCGTCTCCGACGCCGGGCACATCTCTCGTGATCTCCTCCGGTCCCAGCTTGGTGTCGCGCGCCTCCGCCTCATACTCCTCAATATGGACAGAAGTATAGATATCCTCCTGTACCAGACGCTCACTCAAAAGAACCGCATCTTCATAATTGTAACCCTCCCAGGTCATAAAACCAATCAACGGGTTCTTGCCAAGTGCAAGCTCTCCCATAGATGTGGACGGACCATCCGCGATCACCTGTCCTTCTTCCACATGATCGCCCTTAAACACGATAGGCTTCTGATTGTAGCAGTTGGACTGGTTGCTTCTCGAAAACTTTGTCAGCTTGTATTCCATCTTCTCTCCGTCGTCGCATGCAATCCGAATCAGATCGGCTGCAACATACGTTACCTCTCCGGATTTCTTGGCAACGACACAGACTCCAGAGTCTACCGCAGCCTTTGGCTCCATTCCCGTACCTACCACCGGCGCCTCCGTAGTGAGCAAAGGCACTGCCTGACGCTGCATGTTGGAACCCATCAGCGCGCGGTTCGCGTCATCGTTCTGCAGGAAAGGGATCAAAGCCGTCGCCACGGAGAACACCATCCTGGGAGAGACATCCATATAGTCAAACATCGCCTTAGGATACTCCTGCGTCTCCTTGCGGAAACGTCCTGATACGCTGTTGCGGACAAAATGTCCCTCCGCATCCAACTGCTCGCTGGCCTGCGCCACATGATAATTGTCCTCTTCATCTGCGGTCATATAGACCACCTCGTCCGTGACACGCGGATTGACCGAATCGGACTTGTCGATCTTGCGGTAAGGCGCCTCCACAAAGCCATACTCATTGATTCTTGCATAGCTCGCAAGGGAGTTGATCAGACCAATGTTCGGGCCCTCGGGCGTCTCAATGGGACACATTCTGCCATAATGAGAATAGTGCACGTCTCGGACCTCAAAACCTGCCCTGTCTCTGGACAAACCGCCGGGTCCCAGCGCGGACAGACGTCTCTTGTGCGTCAACTCGCCCAAAGGGTTATTCTGATCCATGAACTGCGACAACTGAGAGGAACCAAAAAACTCCTTGACAGCCGCAGTCACAGGCTTAATATTGATCAGGGATTGCGGAGAAATCTCTTCCGCGTCATGTGTGGTCATACGCTCTCTGACGACACGCTCCATCCTGGACAATCCGATCCGGTACTGGTTCTGCAGTAGTTCGCCCACAGCGCGGATACGTCTATTGCCCAGATGGTCAATATCATCATCATTTCCCAGGCCATATTCCAGATGCATATTATAATTAATAGAAGCAATGATATCTTCTTTCGTCACATGTTTGGGGATCAACTCATAAACATTTTTCTTGAGCGCCTCAGCCAACTTCTCTGGTTCGTCGCCAAACTCTTCCAAGATCTGCGCCAACACAGGGTAGTACACTCTGTCGCGGATACCGTAATCTCTGGGATTGCAATCCACGTAATGCGTCAAATCCACCATCATATTGGACAGCACTTTCACATTGCGCTCCTCCGTCTGGATATAGACGAAAGGCACGGCGGAATCCTGAATCTGATCGGCAAGCTCCGCACTCACCTTATCTCCGGCAGAGGCAATAATCTCTCCGGTAGAGGGGTCCACCACATCGGCCGCCAGGATCTGGTGCCGGATACGGTTGCGCAATGCCAGCTTTTTGTTGAATTTATATCTTCCGACTTTCGCCAGATCATATCTGCGGGGGTCAAAGAACATTGCGTTGATCAGACTTTCCGCGCTCTCAACGCTCAAAGGCTCACCCGGACGGATCTTTTTGTACAACTCTAACAGACCCTCCTGATAGTTCTCAGCAGTATCCTTTCCAAAACTCGCTTCAATCTTGGGTTCATCGCCAAATAAATCACGGATTTCCTCGTTGGTGCCGATGCCCAGTGCACGGATCAATACCGTGATCGGAACCTTACGGGTTCTGTCCACACGAACATAGAACACGTCGTTGGAATCCGTCTCATACTCCAGCCATGCTCCTCGGTTCGGAATGACAGTACAGGAAAACAGTCTCTTTCCGATCTTGTCATGGCTGATCGCATAATATATGCCGGGGGAACGGACTAATTGGCTGACAATGACACGTTCAGCGCCATTGATAATGAATGTGCCCGTATCTGTCATCAGAGGAAGATCGCCCATAAAAATCTCATGCTCACTGATCTCTTCTTTCTCCTTATTGTAAAGACGCACCTTGACTTTCAAAGGCGCTGCATAATTGGCATCCCGCTCCTTGCACTCCTCGATAGAATACTTCACTTCGTCCCTACACAATTTAAAGTCCACAAATTCCAAACTAAGTGAGCCGCTGTAGTCAGCGATCGGAGAGATATCATCGAAGGCTTCTTTCAACCCCTCGTCCAGAAACCACTGGTAGGAATCCTTCTGAACCTCGATCAGGTTGGGCATTTCCAATACTTCTTTCTGCCTCGCGTAACTCATACGCATAACCTTACTGTCTGCCACTGGGCGTATCCTGTTCTTTTCCATTGACATTTACCCCGTTCTTTCAGATTTAAAGCTTATTTCAAACTACCTAGAACACAAAAAATAAGCCTAACACCGCACAATAGTGCACTATCCATACTAGCACAAAATGGAAAATAGGTCAAGAATAATTTTTTGAAAATTTAAGAAATTTTCAGCTATTCAGACTTTTGAAGTTACCAGAAAGTTACGGAAAGTTACGCTCCAGCAGGGTAATCATTCCCATTCGGACACGTTTTCACTCGATGAAACACGTAGCGGTACATAAGCTGACAAAGTACGTCAGCTAAGTACCGACGTGTTTCAACGGTTCCTCATGGGAACAATTACCCCACTGGAGCTTAGTATCCGGCAATGTCATGTGAGCTTTACCGACTGTAGAAAAAGAGGCTGCCGCATCGTAGCAATTCTGCTACAATGCGACGGCCCCTACTCTACATTGACAACATCTGTCATTACTTAAGGGTAACCTTAGCACCAACTTCCTCGAGTTTCTTCTTAGCTTCCTCAGCTTCCTCCTTGGAAACGCCTTCCTTGACAACCTTGGGAGCGCTCTCGACAGCTTCCTTAGCTTCCTTCAGGCCCAAGCCGGTAAGCTCGCGGACAGCCTTGATGACCTTAACCTTCTCAGCGCCAACCTCAGTCAACTCCACATCGAACTCGGTCTTCTCTTCCTCAGGTGCGGCACCTGCGCCTGCGCCCTGTGCTACTACAACGCCTGCGGATGCGGATACACCGAACTCCTCCTCACAGGCTTTTACAAGATCATTCAACTCTAATACGGTTAACTCTTTGATTGCATCAATCAATTCTTGAGCTGTTAATTTAGCCATTTCAATTTCCTCCGTTTTCTTAAATTAAAATTATTGTTTCTTGGTCTCGATCACTCTGCTGCGGGTGCTTCCCCAGCAGGAGCTTCTGCCGCTGCTGGCGTTTCCTCGGCGGGAGCCTCTGCTGCCGGTGCTTCCTTAGCGGGAGTCTCGCTCGCCGTCGCAGACGCTCCGCCTTTTTCAGCCAACTGATTCATAACACGGGCGAAATTAGCGATCGGGCTCTGCATACTTCCAAGCAGTCTGGAAATAAGTACTTCTCTGGAAGGAATACTGGCGATCGACGCCATTCCCTTTGCGTCATACACACTTCCCTCTACCACGCCGGCTTTGATCTCAAGCTTATCTGCCGTCTTAGCAAATGCCGCCAGCACTCTGGCAGGCGCCGTTGCGTCTTCTGTGGAAATCGCAACAGCGGTAGGTCCCTCCAAATAGGGAGTAAGACCCTCGAACTCTGTCCCCTTGAATGCAAAATTCAGGAACGTGTTCTTGTACACCTTGTAGGTAACTCCCGCTTCACGCAAATTCTTGCGAAGCTGCGTGTCCTGTTCAACGGTAAGTCCACGGTAATCGACTACCACCACTGACTGCGCATCCTTGATACTTGCGGAAATCTCGTCTACAATGGGCTTTTTCAATTCAATCTTAGCCATCTTTTACCTCCTTATAGATTTGGAGCCGAAAAAATCTCCCTGAAGACAGAGAGATGAAGTAATCAATGTAAATTCTTCTCCTCGGTAGGACTTACGCCATCTCAGCTTATACGCGGTCCGGCACCTACTGTCTTCGGCTTGGTTTCACAACCTTGGTTATCATAACACAGGGGGTAGACCGCTGTCAACCCCCTGCCATGAATCTTTTCAGAATTTTGCGACACTGACTCTCACGCCAGGGCCCATGGTGCTTGTAAGTGTGATGCTCTTTAAGAACTGTCCCTTCACAGCGCTGGGTCTCGCCTTTATGATCGCCTCTAACAACGCGTTAAAGTTCTGCTGCAACGCCTCCTCCGTAAAGGAAACCTTGCCTACAGGTACATGGATGATATTGCTCTTGTCCAGTCTGTACTCGATCTTACCAGCTTTGATGTCGCTGATCGCCTTCGCTACATCCATCGTTACTGTGCCCGCCTTCGGATTGGGCATCAGACCCTTAGGTCCCAAAACCTTACCGAGACGTCCTACCACGCCCATCATATCTGGGGTAGCCACTACCACATCAAAATCCAGCCATCCATCATTCTGAATCTTGGGGATCAACTCCTCGCCGCCTACATAGTCAGCGCCCGCTGCCTGTGCCTCGTCCAGCTTAGCCCCCTTGGCAAATACCAAAACCTTTACTTCCTTACCGGTTCCGTTGGGCAGCACCACAGCGCCACGGATCTGCTGATCCGCATGACGTCCGTCACATCCGGTTCTGATATGAACCTCCACCGTCTCATCAAATTTAGCGGTTGCAGTCTTTTTTACCAGTGCGATCGCATCGCCGGGCTCATACAACATTGCGCGGTCTACAAGCTTCGCAGCCTCGGTATATTTCTTACCATGTTTCATTATTTTACCTCCTAGGTTCCAGCGACAATCTCCAGATTGTCTCCCAATCTTGATTTTTAATCTTCAACAGTAATGCCCATACTTCGCGCCGTGCCGGCGATCATACTCATAGCCGCCTCAAGGCTGGCTGCGTTCAGATCCGGCATTTTCTTCTCCGCAATCTCCTGAAGCTTTGCCTTGGAAATGGTTGCAACCTTCGTCTTGTTGGGAACACCCGAACCGGACTTGATATTACATGCTTTCTTTAGCAGCACTGCTGCAGGCGGAGTCTTGGTAATGAAACTAAAGCTTCTGTCCGCGTACACAGTGATGACAACAGGGATGATGACATCTCCCTGGTCAGCCGTCTTAGCGTTGAACTGCTTGGTGAACTCGACGATGTTCACACCATGCTGTCCAAGTGCAGGACCAACTGGTGGAGCCGGTGTTGCTTTGCCGGCAGGAATCTGTAACTTAATATAACCTTCTACTTTCTTTGCCATTGTGGCACCTCCTATAATGTGGTAATCCGGCGCAGAGACATCACTTATATCTCTGCTCCCACTGTCCTATATTTCATCGGAGCGCACTCCGAAAAAATATCAAAGTTTCCGAACTTCTGCAAAACTGATCTCCACCGGGGTCTCCCGGCCAAACAGCTCCACATTGATGGTAGCCGTCTGCTTGCCGAAATCCAACTTCTGTACAACGCCCACCGTGTCCTTCCAGACACCGGCAACTACGGCTATGCTGTCTCCCTCGGCAAAATCAATGGAAACATTCTCCGTCTTGATGCCCAGCGGCTTCATCTCAGCCTCCGTCAGGGGCACCGGCTTACTTCCGGGACCTACAAATCCAGTCACACCGCGGGTATTGCGCACAACGTACCATGTGTCGTCGTTCATCTCCATATTGAGAAGCACATATCCGGGAAACATTTTGCGGGGAACCGTCTTTCTGACGCCGTTTTTAATCTCCACGACATCTTCCATGGGTACGCGCACTTCCAAGATCTGCTCCGCAAGGCCCTTGTTGTTCTCAATCGTCTTCTCAATATTGGCTTTGACTTTATTTTCATAACCTGAATAAGTATGAACTACATACCACTTTGCCTCTGCCATACAATCAACCTCACTCTATAATGATGTCAAGAAATTCACACCATACTGGATCACATAATCCAATATGGCAATGATCGCTCCAACTACGACTGATATTGCAACAACCGCGACGGATTGCCTCAATGTAGATTGTCGGTCCGGCCATGAAATTTTCTTAAATTCTGCCTTCACGCCCTTAAAGAAATTCGGGCGCGCCTGCTTTTCAGCGGAATCTCCCATTTTGACCCTCCTAAATACCGTTATTTTGTCTCCTTGTGTACCGTGTGTCTCTTACAGAAACGGCAATACTTCTTGATCTCCATTCTGTCGGGATGGTTTTTCTTCTCCTTGGTAGTATTGTAGTTACGCTGCTTGCACTCGGTACATGCCAATGTAATTTTTGTACGCATCTTTCTACCTCCACGTATTTTCGCATTAAAAAAAGACCTAAACTTTGTCTTGCCTGACTAGTTTATCACAAGTAGGCGGGAGAGTCAACTGTTTTTTCGCATTTACACTTCCCGCGTCGTAGGATTCAGCCAATAGCGCTTTGTGGTGTTCAACAAAGCCGCCAGATAACAAAACGCACTGTTGGACATGATCATGCCTTTACACCTGCTCATCAACTGCATATCTATATAATTCTTCCCCTGCACATTCCCTTCAATGTAAGTCACATCCTCAAACGCGCCGAAACCCAATTCCTTCCAATGCTCTCTGCACCAGGGGATATCGTCGGAAAACACAAAAAGCTCCCATTTCCCCGGCGCGGCGGAAACGTACCCCTCTACCAGCTTGGAATATACGTCTTCCTGAAAAGCCCAACCCACTGTCACATAATCTCCTCTGCGGATATGGATGGAGACCGAGTTGGTCTTTTGGATCCGCTCCAAATGTCTTTTATTCACAGGATCCGTGATCTCCGGAAAGGAAAATTCTTTCAAAAAAGTATCTTTATATTTGGCGAACCAATTTTTGTTGATCCAGTAACCATGATAATAGACATCATCCGGGAACCTCAAGATCTCCGGATGATACTCGTTGCATTGGATAGAGACTACTTCACCCTCAAAAGGATTAAATTCCTGATGTCCCGGCCCCACCTCAGACAACATATAAAAAGGAATCTGATTTTCACACAGAATTGTGGGGACGCTCTTTCCCTTTCTGCGCTCGTCCAGAATAAATCCCCACACTTCCTCGTCAAAACATTCGCTCAACATAGGAGCTTTGATCCCAAACACCTTCTCCAGTTCATACCCATTGTGCACCGTGTTCAACGCAAAATAGGAATCGTCCAAATACATCTTTTCCCCTGTGGACAATTCATAATATCGCGCAAAAATATACTGAAACGCCTGATTTGCAAGACCTCCATTCAAAAACTGTATCCTCATGTTAAGTCCACATCCTCCTGAAATTTACATTGAAACGATGCCTTCTTCATTGCAGACGCCTTTCATACCTTTGCTTATTCTTTGCACTGCGCCTCCAACTGTGCCAATTCGGGGTCATCCGGCGTGAGCGCTTTGAGCTGCTGCAAAATACCATATGCCGTCTGCTTATCTCCCTTTAAGATAAAGCGGTACAACTGCTGCTTCACCTGACGGGCGAGCATCCGCATCTCATCGCTGACTTGCTGGCTTTCCTTGAGTTGTTCCTCTCTGTAAGCCGCATACAATTTTCCGAACTTTTTGAGGCCCTCGTCCAAAGGCCGGAATATTCCTATAGCAGCCGTCAACTCCTGGCGGAACAACGCGATATCTCCGGCCTCTTCCGCCTGTAAGACACGCCGTAAGCACGCCCCTACCCGGGCAGAGGGCGGCAGCATCTCCATCTCTCCCTCAAACGCCTCCGGCAGATAGTAATTCCCATAGAAAGAATACGTGGTGTCGGAAAACTGCTTCATTCTATCCCGAATCATCTTATAATCCGTCGCCTCCACGGTAACTACCGTCTCCACTTCGGACACTTTCCATTTAAAATACCCATAGCGACTGCCCTCCCCTTGGCAGCGTCTCTCCATGAACGCTTCTCTCTTCCACACCACATCCATGGGATTCTTCTCACAGAGAGAGTCCACACATTGCTTCCACTGATCAAAGGCAACTCCGGCAATGACCTCTTCCATATCCAGCACGTATTCGTCGGCAACGGCAAACACCTTGTCATCCAGCGCCAAAGCGTCCAGCACCTTCTTGAACAACTGACAGAAAGCCTCCTTCACGTCCGCCTCCCTATGCTCATCGGCCGCATAAAACAGCTTCATATACCAAATGTAATAATGAGGAGAATCCATCTGGCCGAAAATCTTTGCCAAGGCATAGAGCGCCGCCTCGCTCTTCTCCGCCACTTTTTTCGCCGTATCAATGGTAAAATCACGAATCTGCTCCTGCTGCAGCATCTTGCGGACAATCTCTACAAACTCCTCCTCGTAGGGCAGCCTGGCCATGGCTGCCACCGCCTCTATGACCATGCTCTCATGGATGCTGAAATTCGCCTCGTCCCAACCCAATTTCCAAAAGTACTCCTTCAAAACAGAGGTGTCATCCTGCGCCAGTTTGTTGGCGATATAAATACAAAACAGATTATTGCGGTTCTGCGTATAGAAAATATGTTGGGTAAAGATCGGACTCATGGGAAGTTTCCGCAATTCTCCCTGCGCTCCAGCCTCCTTGTTGTAGACTTTGATATAGTACTCACAGCACTTATCACAGGCCTCATAGTCTTTCTTTTTGTAATAAAGCTCCGAAGCCAACTGACAGAGACCGGCTCTTCCCAGACTGTCGTTGCGCTTGTCCTTGACCGCTTCCTCAAAAAACTCCAACGAGTCCTTGTCATCCAGACATTCCTTAGCCAACAGCGCGCCCAAATAAAAAGTCTGTCTGTAGGAATTGGACAGCTCATCATCCTTCTTCCGCAGTTGATCGATACCGCCCAGACACAGTTCCCGCATCTCCTTGTGATTGGGGACTCCCATATACTCCTGGGCGAGATGGGCGCGAACCCGCAAGTGTCCCGGCTGTTTTATCAAAATTTCCTTCATAATGGACACGTTTCTCTCGTCGTGCTTCTTTTTATCTTCCGCGTTGTGATAGATATAGCCGTAATGATTCGCCCAGCAGTAAAGCAATTTATTCTGGCCGTGAATGGGGTGCAAGTACTCATGGATTCGGTCTATAAAGTGCGTGTCCGAACGCAGCTTGATCATGCGGGACACCCACATATCCTGAAAATGAACTCCCTCAAAATCTCGGTAATTCCTCTGGATATAGCACGCCTGACCGTACTTTTTATACTCGCCCGTGCGGAAGAAATCCACGATCTCTCCCACTTCCTCGAACCATTCATCGTCATCTATATAAAGAAACCATTCTCCCTTTGCTTCCTGCAATCCTGCATTTCTGGCCGCCCCGAAATCATTACACCAAGTAAAGGGGACAATGTGGTCAGTATACTCTTCCAAAAGCTCTCGCGTCGCCTCGTCGCATCCGGTGTCTACGATAATCAGTTCACTCTCCACTTGATCCATGATCTTTTTCAGAGAATCCAGGCACTTTTTGGTAGTATCCTTCCTGCCGGAACAGAGAAGGGAAATGGATAAGATTGGTTTCATTGTTAGCCTCCATGCTAAATCAAACTATTTGTGAGTTACGTCATATACTGGTATCTTTACAAAACAACGGGGAGTCGGCAGAGCCGACTCCCCGCTTTTGTAGGGTTCTACACTTAACTGTGATATCAACCACTTATTAGCCAAGTAAGGACAGAACACCCTGGTTGGACTGGTTAGCCTGTGCAAGCATAGCCTGACCTGCCTGAGAAAGGATGTTGCTGTTGGAGTACTTAACCATCTCAGAAGCCATATCCGTATCGCGGATAGCGGACTCAGCGCTGGTGGTATTCTCAACAACGTTATCCAGGTTGTTGATGGTGTGCTCAAGTCTGTTCTGAACAGCACCCAGGTCAGCTCTCTGTGCGGAAACCTTAGCGAGCGCTTCGCTGATGGTCTCGATTGCTGCGCGAGCATTGGTGTCATCAGTTCCGTCAATTCTCAGACCGTTTACACCCAATCCCTTAGCGCTCATAGCGTCAAGGTTCAGAGTGATCTGGTTGTTGGAAGTAGCATCTGCGCCAACATGGAGTGTCAGCTTCAGAGCACCGGTCAGAACCTTCTGGCTGGAAACTGCGCTTGCAGTGAGAGAGGTCAAGTTGCCGAGTGCGTCATACACTGCGGGAGCATCCACTCTAGCTACTGCGCTGCCGGAAGTATTGGTCGAGAAGTACCGATTCAGAGCGTTAGCCGAAATCTTGTTGCCATCCTTGTCATAGTAAGCGTTCACTTCGCCCTTAACCGTAGCTGCCTTTGCGCTAGCTGCAGTGATCACTGCGCTTGTCACCTGCTTAGGAACGTCGCTTGTAGCCTTCGCCACAGTACCGCCGCTCACGGAGAAGGTTGCAACCAGCTTACCAGCGGAGTTCAAAATCTCAAACTTGCCGGAAGCAGATCCAGCCACCACGGAGTAGTTCTTAGCAGCGTCGCCGTTCAACTGTACACTGTAACCAGTGGTAGCAGCGGAACCAACGAAGTTGCTGTACAAGGATACGTTGATACCTTGATTTACCAGAGACTTAGCGATCGCGTTCTGATCAGCAGAAGATGCGCTTCCACTGAAGGTTACGGTAACGGTCATGCCGGTGGTAACATCTGTGATCTTACCAGCCTTAGCAGTACCACCCATGGATACGCTTGCAGTCGTGGTAGAAGTAGAGATCGTGTTGTACTTGTAGCTGTAGGTCTTAGGCGCTGCGCTGTCACCTTTCAACAGATAGGTCTCGTTGAATTTTGTGGTCTCAGCGACACGATCGATCTCAGTGCTCAACTGATTGATCTCAGCCTGGATGGAAGTTCTGTCGGACTCAGAGTTGGTGCCGTTAGCCGCCTTTACAGCCAGCTCGTTCATTCTCTGGAGCATATCCTGTACTTCAGTCAGAGCGCCTTCAGCGGTCTGTACTGCACTGATGCCATCCTCAGCGTTTGCAGAAGCCTGTGTAAGACCTCTGATCTGCTTTCTCATCTTCTCGGAAATAGCCAGACCTGCTGCATCGTCAGCCGCACGGTTGATCTTGTATCCGGAAGACAACTTCTCTGTAGACTTGGAAAGAGAAGATGTGGTCAGGCCTAACATTCTGTTAGAGTTCATCGCAGTTAAATTGTGTTGTACTACCATACTATATTCCTCCTTGAATATACAGCCGCTTCCATGCGGCCAACTTGTTGTTTTGCTGCTCCTCCGATTCGCACCTATCGGGCTCACAGCGTTGGTATCGACAACCTTACGCCAATTGTGCGTATTGGCTTGGAGCTGCCTCTAAGAAAGCTTGAACTTTAAACTTACTTGTTCTATCTGCTTTACTTGTTAAGTATATCGGAAAGATTTTAAATTACTTTAGAGGATAATTTAAAAAAATTATTGATTTTTTTCATTGCTTGCTGTCCATAAACTGTGGCGGGACAAAATGGCTGTTGTTCATGTTCTTATAATAGTCAAAGGCCGCCTTGGAAGTTTTCTTGTCCTGATTCAAGTTTTGCCTACTCTTGCGGAAGTATTCCTCGATCAGCCTCTTGTTGCGGGCCTCCTGCGCCTGCACGGTCACTCCCATGTCCGTGATCTGCTTGATCAATTCCTGCAGGGTGTGAATCTGAGCGGCGTAGCGGGTCTTGTCCTCCTGTAGTTGTCTGGCCAGATTGGCGTACAGAAGTTCAAAGCCATTGTCGAGCTGCTCCACTTCCTCGATCAGTTTGCCTTTCTCCTCCACGGACTGATCAAATTCATCCATATCTACCATGTCCGACTGGAAGATTTGCTGCTGCCTGGCGTTGTACTCCTGTATCTTGCCCAGCACATGTATTTTCTTATGAAGGCTTTCCTCCAGCACGTTCAGATAATTCTCCATTATATATTACCCTGCTCTCTGTTTTTCTTCATAACTTCTTTCCAGGTGTCGCGCATGGAAGTCAGATGTTCCTTGGCTTCCATAAGGATCTCCGCATCTTTCTTCACGTTTGCCTCCACCAGCCGCCGCCCGATATACTCGTAGACTCTGTCAAAATCTTCCGCAACAGCGTACTGCATATCCAATGTCTGCCTGAAATAGTCTACGATCTTTTGTGCTTTGATAATGTTTTCATGGGATTTCTGGATATCTTTCTGCTCTATCGCCATAATCGCAATATTGCAGAATTTGATCGCCCCGTCATAAAGCATCAGAGTCAGCTCCGCAGGACTTGCAGTCAGCACTTTGTTCTTATTGTATTGTGTATAGGCATTCGGTAACGGCATATTCAACCTCCATGTTGTCTCCGTCTACATGCCATGAGATAGCGCATTTCGCAAAATATCTCATGCATAGAATAAAAGTCAGCCATGCCTACTATCACTTCAGCATGGCTGAATGGTAACGCGTTTTATGAACCGCCCAGCAGACTGGTGATGGCGCTGGTACTCTCCTGCAGCTTCGCCATGGCCGTCTCCATAGCCGCAAACTTGGAATACCACTTATCCTCATAATCCGCCAGCTTTTTCTCCAGGTCAGAGATCTTGCTGGTGTATTCCCTGTAGTCCGTTTTCATCTTCTTGTCGTCGTAGAAATTGCCGAAGGATCTGTAATCCTCTACCGACGTTGACAGCTCGTTCATCTTGGTGTACATTTTCTGTGTCAATTGGGTGAAGAAGGACACCACAGCATCCGGATCGGCGGTAATCATCTGTCTGAGTTTATCTTCATTGGCGGATGTATCCTCGTCATCCGCATTGCCGTCGATGTGGTAAGCATGGCGCTCATTGTCTTCCGCTGCAAAGTAACCCAAAGTGTTGATGCCGAAATTACTCAGATACATCTGCTTGCCATTGACATTGAACCCTTCGGCCATGATCGTCTGCAGCGAATTGTTCACCTTGTACAGGTTGTCATCGCGGCGAAGCAGAGAATCTTTGATCTTGGTCTCCCACTTCTCGATCTCCGCCTCGGACATGCTCTCCTTCTCCTCGTCGGTCAAAGGCTCATATCCCTTGGTGGAATCCGCGTTGTACAGCTTATCCATCTCGTTCACAAGCTCGCTGTAATCCTTGATGAAGTTCTTGACCATGTCGTAGATGCCGTCGGTATCCGTCTCTGTGGTAAGGGTGATATTGCTGGCCACCTCCTGGGCGGTGATGGTCAGGCCGTTGACCTCAAAGACATTGTTCTTGCTGGTGAAGGTGGCGCCGTTCAAAGTGATCCGCGCATCCTGACCCTTTATCATAACGGCGTAGCGCTCTCCGCTGTCGTCTACTCTGGTGGTCTGATTCTCCGCAAGTCCAAGCTTCTCCAGTGCGTCTTGGGAGCCGACTGTCGCATCCCTGCCAATAACAAAACCATTCACGCCGGACATGGAAATCCGACCTGTAGTTTCATCAAATTGTGCCTCGAAACCGTTTTCCTTCAGCTTTTCTAACACGTTCTCAATCGTTTCATCCGGATCGAGATGTATAATTCCAAGCGAATCCCCTGAATTGCCTGCATTATTGGCAGCCATGAAGGTAGTCGCAGCCGTAATCCCCAAATCACGTAGAGTAGTCGTTTTGTCTGCGATGCCTCCGCCTGTCTTGGTAATAGAAGCGCCTGTCACCCTGCTGCTGCCCGTGCTAAGTCCCAGAACTCCCATAGCCCTCGCTCCAGCGCCATTGGCCGCAGTGATCGAGAAATTCTCCGCCGCTCCGGATTCCTTGCCGCTGATAAACAGTCTCTTCTGGTTGGCGTCAAAGCTTGCGTTCAATCCGGCCTCTTTCAACTGGTTCAACACATCCGAGATCGTGGTGCTGGCGTCTACGTTGATCATCGTGGTCTCGCCGCCCTTTTTCACCTGGAAAGCCGCTCCCTCTGTGATCCCCAACTGGCTCATGGTAGTCAGGGCGGTCACATCGCCCCCCTGACCGTACGGCATCTCGATCTTGCCGCCGGTCATATAAGCGGTCTTAGCCAGCTCGTTGATATCCAGGCTTTGCACGCTGTCCATCGCGCCGCTCCCCGTGATCACACTCACCGCGTTGGAATTGGACGCCTTGGTCGTCTTCTTCGCATAGTCGGAAGCAAAACGCATATTGTTGAGATACTTGCTCTGAAAGCTCTTAAGCTTCTTATTTAATTCTTTCCAAGCATCGGTCTTCCACTCCAGCTTGGTCTGCTCCTTCTTCGCCTTATTTACTTTGGTGCTTTTGGCCTGCACCAACTGCTGGATCACACTGTCCGTATCCATGCCGGATATCAGACCGGATAATCTCATCGCCATATCCTTATCCTCCTATCTCTTCTCGTCTATAAGGATACCTGCCATCTCCCACACCTTGGCTATCATATCCAACGTCTTCTCGGGGGGAAGCTCCTTCAAAACTTTCTTCGTATCCTTATCCACAATCTTGATCATCACGCGGTTCGTGTCCTCATGGATGCCGAATATAGCCTCAGAGTGCGCTGCCATACTCTTGTTCAACTGCTCGACCGCCTTCTTGATCTGCTCTGTGCTCGCCTGCTTGTCATTACCCTGCTGAGAAGCGTCGGCCGAGCCCTTTCCCTGAGAATTTTCCACCACGTTCGTAGTCTTGTCAAGCTTCTCTACAGGCTCGACATTCGCCGCGGTGTAATTCTCCGCGCTTTTTTCCTGTACCGCCGGTTTCTGCGTCGCAGATCCCTGCGCCTGCACTGTCATTACACTTCCTAATGGTTCGATTGCCATCTCTGTCACCTCCGTGTGAATCTTCGCGTCTTCCTTCGACGCCTCTATTGCGCACCCGCAAAAGATAAATCTGGTTTCTATTGTTTTTATCGGCAGACTTCCCCTAAAAATTTATAGGGTAGCCGCAAAACTACCCTAACAAATTTTTCAATGCGTTCATTCCTTCCACATTGACAGCTTCTTGATTGGCCTCCTGAATCTGGAGATACACTTCTTTTCGGTAGATGGAGACTTCCTTGGGCGCCGCGATACCGATCTTTACCTGGTCGCCCTTCACTTCCAGGATTGTCACTTCCACATTGTTGTTGATAATGATAGCCTCATTTTTCTTCCTGGATAACGCCAGCATCCTACTCACCTTCCTTTCTCGCCTGAAGGATATCATAAATAGGAAACTTTACCGGATACTTGCTGCCTTCCACAATGATCTGACAGCCTTTGTGCTCCTCGGCATTGATAATGATAGGTCCCTGCAGATTCACGCTCATCTTTTTCAAGTCCGAAGGCACCGTCACCGTGACCAGCACCACCAGATTATCCGGCGTCAGATTCCCCACACAGGCGAGCAATTCATCCTCCACTTCGGGATCATAGTCCGGCGCAACCACCAGGGGTTCCATCACCGGCATCGCAAACGCCGGCTCGTCAAAGGACTGCAAAAACCGAATCCCCGCTTCCTCCCCCTGATCCTCATCATGGAGAAGCGCAAAACGCTTCAGATCAGGGAATCCGATAATACCGTTTTCAAAAGTGATGATCTTGTCGTCTGAAATTTCAATCTCTCCAAAAATCTTTGTGTTAAGTTTCATAGAGCTCCTATCTGCGCCGCCGCGCCTTTGCTGTGTTGTATCAGTATCAGATGAAGTTGAGCAGAGTCGTCTGCATGACCTTACCGGAGGCCATCAGCGCTGCCTCATAGGTGAGCTCCGCGCTGCTCAACTGAATCGCTACCTCCGTGATATCAATATCCTCGTTCTCGCTCTTCAAAGTCTCAAAAGTAGTCTTTTGATCCTGCATACGGTTCTCGATCAGCTCGAGCTTTCTCCCCCGCGTGCCGTTGTTCGTGATCGCTAAGTTGGTCAGATCCAAATACCCCTGCATGGCAGTGATCCCGCTCTCAAACATTCTCTGACACTTATTCTTTGCGTAAGTATAAGCCTTTCCCACGGCATCCAGTTGATCCTGTAAGACCTTCTTTTTCTCCTCGTCCGTCTCGTTCTTCAGGGCCGTGTCGATCTTGGTCTGAACCGCCTCGATATCTAACACCTCCTGCATAGCCGCCGCCAGATCTTCCATGTCTCTGCCTATGCCGTGCACAAAACACTCGTCCGCAGTAGAATTGATCTGAATCTTCTGATTGTAACCTACATCGTATTCGATCACCTGCTTCTCGTCATTGCCCTCCAGATAGGCCTCATTGTATTTGATCGTCACATCCTCTCCGTCCCTCACTTCTGTGGCCTCACACGCAAAGTAATGCTCCGGACGCAGATCGCCGTCCACCCATTTTTCTTTTTCGTAAGTGATGCGGATCTCTCCCTCATCCACACTCTTGGTGGTATAGTCGTCCTTGATCGCAGCCAAAGTGTTGTAACGGTTGGTGCCTAACAAGATCTCCCCCGTATCGGGAACATATATGACGGCGTCAGGGTCATTGGCCGCCTCAGAATAGGGATCCTCATAGGAATGTATCGACTGAATCTGCACCGGCGTGCCGTCGGCTTCATGCCATGGTGTATACGCCGGCTGAGGAGTCGCGTCTTGATCCCACAGAGAAATGGTCGGAACATATCCCGCTTCCGCCATGCAGTCGCTATAAGCCAGTCTGATGCGGTAGCACTCCACCTCTTCGATATCCTGTTCCGTGAAAGACTTCATATCCGCATCATCGAAAAAGTTCGTCTCATTCCAATCCAGAATATCTGTAGTGCTCTTGTGCGTCACAACATGCGTCACCTTGTCGAGTACACTGTTGTCCAACTGTTCCGTGATCGTGTAATGCTTTTGTATATCATCGGCAAACCGAAGAGAGGTGTTGGTCCGATAACCGGTAAACACATAACGTCCCGCATAGTCCGAGTCGCCAGTGACATACACCTCATCCGCCAACGCTTTCAACTGCTCCAATATGACCTGTCTGTCCTTTGCCTCCAGATCGCCGTTGGCGCCCTTGGTGCACTGACCGATCGCGGCCTTGATGACCTCTGTCAAATTCTGCAGCGCGCCCTCTGTCACTTCGATCCAGCTCTCCGCGTCCGGTATGTTCTTCGTGTATACCTGTGTGATATCATTCACATTGCTCCGCAGACGAAGCGCCCTGATCGCCACCACCGGATCATCCGAAGGGCGGCTGACCTTTTTCTGTGTGGACATCTGATTGGTCAACTTATCCTGATAGATCTTGTTGGTATTGATGTTGGAGAGATTATTTTTCTGCATGATCTTGTTGGTAATTCTCATTCTATGTCACCTCATCTTCTATATGTTTCGCCTTACACTCCGGTATCCAATATCAGCTTATCGTATATCTCCGTCAAGGTCTGAACCATCTTGGCAGCCAGATTGTACGCATTTTGATATTTCACAAGGCTGACCGCCTCTTCATCCTCATCCACGCCGGAAATCGATATCCTCTGCGTGTCTATACTGCCCGAAATATCACTGTAACTCTGGTAGAACAGATTCGCGCTGGACGCGTTCAGCGCCACGTCCGACAAAACGCACTGTAAAAATTCGGAAGCAGACGCCCCGCGGAAACTCATCTTCGTCTTGTCGTACCCCATGTTCTTGAGATCTTCAAACAGCTTATTCTGCTCTACTCCCTCGCCCGCGGGTCTCTTGGTCGCCAACAGCGTAGGGTCATGCAACATAGCGGACAGGATCGAGAAATTCTCAGCAGTCAAACGATAATAGCTGTCCTCCGCACACCCGACCGTCACACTGTCGCTCGGGTCGAGATTATGATACTGCTTCAAAAAGAGAAACTGTGCATCCTCCACCGGATGATTGCCGGTAAACATATACATGCCGGCCATGTCTTCCGCAGTGTAACCGCTCACCAGAATATCATTCACTTTCTGGGAAAACGTTCTCACCCATTCATTCATCTGTCCCATATAATAAGGAATACCCTGATAATCGATGCTGGTGCCGATGCTGGCTTCCATGCCCTCACGGTCATTGGTCAAACGATTCGTGCCGTTTTTCTCGCTGCCCGACAAAGTAAAGGTATAGGAATAGGTGTACGAATACGTGTCTGACGCCGCATCGTAGTCGGACTCACAATGATACTCCCAGGAGTCGTAGTAAAACTCTCTGTTGCCCAGATTGATGATGCCTCCTTGGTCTGACAGATTACACTTATTCAAATCCTGCAAATAATCGCTGGTAACCTGGATTGTAACGGTGTTGTTTACGGTGTCCGTCTCGGTGACGGTGCCGTGAAAATACTCTCCGTTCTTGCCGTCCCGCAGTTCCACCAGTCCTCTTAAGTTGCCGCCCATCGTCGCATTCTCAAGCTTGAACTTCTGGCCATCCTCCCAGTACACGTCATAGAGGCCATCGATATCCGTCTGGTTCATCTTCTCATAATCTTTTCTCGCCACACATTCCAGACTGCGGTACTCACTGTCATCCACCAACATCTGTCCTCCGGCGATCGTGACTACGAAACGGTTGGCGCCGGTCTCCCAATTCGGATTGGTGGGATCCACGATCGGAACCTCTTTGGTCTGAATGTCTACGATCTGAGAAAGCTGATCCAAAAGCAGCGTCCGCCTGTCGCGAAGCTCATTGGCATTGGTTCTTGAGAGCTCAACCGTGTTGATCTGCTTGTTCAAATTGGCGATCTCCGCCGCCAGAGAATTGATCTCATCCACTTTCAACTTGATCTCCTGGTTGACATCCTTCTGCATCGCCTTTAGATTGCCCGCCATGCCGTTGAAATAGGTGACCAGGGAATCCGCGTAACCGATAAACTGCGCCCGTGTGGTGGAGTCGCTGGGGTTCTTTAAAACTTCCTGCACGCCCGTTATCATCATTTGATCAAAAAGGGTCTTAAAACCAGCATTCTTCTCTGTGTCTTTGAAATAATCCTCCATCTGCCGCATGTAATACTGCTTCATGGAGAACTCGCCCACGCTGGCATTGTTATCCCAATACTTCGCATCATAAAACTCATCTCTGACACGCTCGATCGCCAGTGTCTCAACGCCCGCGCCCGCACAGCCATAAGTCTGAAATACGCGGAGGGCATCGCTCGCCTGCTGCACCACTCGCTGCCTGCTATAACCGTCCGTCTGGACATTGGCAATATTGTTCGCCGTGGTATTGAGCGCTGCATTGGACGCCAACAGACCCTTATATGCAATATTTAATCCAAAAAATTGTGATGGCATTTTGCTACCTCCCTATCAGTGCCCAAGTGTGGTGATAATATGCTCCAGCATCTCGCTGACCACATTGATATATCGACTCGCCGCATTGAAAGCGTTCTGGAACTTGATCATGTTGGACAACTCCTCGTCGGAGGAGACGCCTACCACCTGCTCCCTGGCATTGAACGCGGACTCTACCGTGACCTCCTGATTGGCAAAAATACTGCGGTACACATAGCCGGAATTGCCCACCTGCGCCACCAGGTCGTCGTAATAGTCCATAAAATTGACCCTTTTCTGCACGTTGGGGTTCAGGGTGTAATTTTCCTCTGTAAAAGCTTCCTTCAAAGCTGACATGGTCACTTTCAGGTCCTCTGAATTCTCCCGCAGACGAAAACCCAATGTAGAAGGGTTCTGCATCAATTCCTGATTGACCTGCAGATTTTTCAAAGAGTACAGGCTGTCCGGCCTGGAAGCATTTTCTTCATTATAAATCCAGTAGACCGTGCCGTCCGTGGCAGTCACCTTTTCATATCCCTGCGTACTCACTTTGGTAAACAACTGGATCGGACTGCCGTCCGCGCCGCGCAGATAACCGTCCTCCGACTCCATCGCATAATGATCACCCTCATTTAACTGTATCGTCTCGCCGGTATTGGTCTGAATCGTGAACGCGCCGCCCGCAGGCACCTCCATCACGCCCGCCGCGCTCGCCAGAATATCGTTGACCGTGGTCGCAACTTCATGGATCAGTTGATCAAACTCCGCCTGAATATTCATAAGCACGGACTGAGAGACGCCGTCATACTTTTCAGGGGTGACATCTGTGTAATCCGCTCTGTGGTCGCCTCTGGCCAACAGCATAGCCTTCAACCCGCCGATATCTGTATTCAGATCAGACGAAATTTCAATATCCAGTTTAAACACCTTCGCGCCGTCGATATTATACTCCTTGCTGCCGTCCGGTTTCACGGTATAAGACGCGTTCTGCGGCCAGAAGGGCGTGTAAAATCCGGTGGTGTTGTCCACATCCAGCGCCATCTCAAAGCACTTGTCTCCCTTTACAAAGTCCACGCCTTCTATCTGCACGGAAACATTGCCCCACGCGTCTTCTTTCCAGGTCATGTTGGTCAATTCCGCCAGTTCATCCAATATCTGGTTGCGCATATCCTGTAGATCGTTGGCGCGCTCCACGCCGCCGCACTCAATCGCCCGAATCTGGTCGTTAAGCACAAGAAGCTGATTCCCGTAATCATTGATCTTTTCCACGCGCTGCCTGATCTGCGTATTGAGATTATCCTGATAATTGCACAGTCCATCGTATATCGCAGTGGCCCGCGTGATCAGCTCGGAGGCCCGCTGAACGAACACCCCTTCCGTCACGGAGCTACAGGGATCCTTGGACAATTCCTGCACGGAATCCTTGAAATTCTTCATGGTATCCTGAAACGCCGCGCCATGAAACTCTCCCAAGTAGTTCTCCACTTCCTCCAGCACTTCGCTGGACACCTGGTAGAACATACTGCGCCCGGACTCCTTGCGATAAGTCTTATCCAGAAAATAATCTCTCACATATTTTGTCCTGGCATAATTTACGCCCAGACCATATTGTTGATTTGCAACGGATTTGGGTTTGACAGCAAGAGTGATATAACTCTTGCTGGACAACTGAACCTGCTGTCTGGTATATCCAACAGTATCCACATTAGAAAGATTATGCGCTGTAGTGTTCAGCGCATTTTGACTTGTCTGTAATCCGGATGCTCCAATATATAAACTTCCCATCAATGGCATAATATTCACCTCTACATTTCACAAGAACCGCTTTTACTGTTTGGCATCGAACCCCCGGGCGCTGATGCCCATGGTATTCCCGACATTGTATGCGCCTCTGTTGTAATCTGCCGTCTCCGGCGCCGCCTTCGTCGCCTGCATCAGGTTCATCTCAAATTCCACCATCTCCAGCGCGTCCGCCAACAGCTCCCTGTTCTGTTCATTGACTCTCTGCAACAGCATCACTGTGCCCTGCAGTCTGTCATGTACATCTGCCAGCGCGGCGGCATCCGCCGGTCTGGTAGAAACCATGTCGATCAGATTCGTGAGTTTTAAAGTCGCAACGTCCTTGTTCAATACATTGGCGATATCCGCAGTAACCTCCACCCGCTTCTTCTCAAGGTGGCTGATCCTGCCTACCAATTCCTGTTCCTCATCCGTGATTTTCTGTAAATTCTCTAAATTTCCACTTACAATAATCGACGTCTTTCTCTCGGATAATTTAAGCAGCGCTTCGTATTCCGTGCTCTCCCTGTTCAAAACATCAATCAGGTCTTCCATCAAACTCGCCACTCAAATTACCTCATTTCTTCATACTTCTGCAATAATTTATCGGCAAAACTCTCCGCCGACACCTGGTATGTGCCATTGTCGATCTTCGCCTTGATAGGAGCCGTCAACTCCTCTCTGATATCGGGAGCGCTCGCAACGGCCGCCTTTGCTGTCTGAATATCCTTTCCGAGACTGCTGATCTGTACCATCTGCTCTTGACTCGCATGAGCAACGCCGCCTGCCTGCTGGCTCTTTTTAACTTTCTGGGACTGATATAACTGCTGTACCTGTGTATAAGCCTCAATACGCATATCGGACTCCTCCTTCCTTTTCATGTTCTGAATTGCTTTACTTATAATACTTATCGGCGGCTTTTCAGAATACTTTAGGGAAAGAACGTATTTTTTGCAACGAATTTCCTATAAGAGGCGTTCTTACAGGAGAAACAGCGGCTCTCCCTAGCTATCCTGATGGTTTAACAGTACATTCAAATTATAAGCGCTGAAATAACAATCTACCTGATCGTCATATTTTTTTCTTTGGGCAGATAACCTCTATCCTTCCCTTTTTCTTCGGTATCCGTATATATCTGCC
>JAMPHU010000032.1 GCA_023663225.1 Candidatus Gastranaerophilales bacterium | reverse complement strand
AGACGCTAGCGAGCCGTCGGTACTAATAGTCAACTATGTTGACTATACTGACGTACTTTGTCAGCTTATGTACCGTTACGAGCGAGGTGCAGCGAAAGCGTGTCTGCGTTGGAATATACCATCCGCACAATGACACTTGCTACGACATTGGCTAAAAAGCAACTATTTTATGGCTGAACTGTTACAGCCAAGGTGCGTGCCCGCGAGGCAGACAGCCTTAGAACAACCGTGTTTCGGTCGGGTGTTTTCTAAGGCTGTCTGCCTCGCGGGCACTGATGTACTGGCATGAATGAGAAAAGTAACATAACAAGTGTCATTGTGCGGATGCATACTTTTTGGAATTGTGGGATACAGGAGCATAGGTTACAGAGGAGACTTTCTGTGACGTGAGTCAGATGTGGAGATGAGACTTAGACGTGCCCGTCCAATGGCGGGCATTGCCGTGAATGAGGCTCATCGGAACACCTATCTGGCCGTCACAGAAAGTCTCCTCTGTAGCCTATGCTCCGTCACTAAGCCGAGCCTAAGTCAACACCGCAATCCCTTTATGGCAGTTGCCGGAATAAAAAATGCATGTAATCTTGCATTTCCCCTCCTTTATGCATTTTGTGAGCTATTTTTGCAATTTTTTACCCAAAATCCTCACTCCAGCCTCCCTCTCAGGAAGATACAGCACCGCAGTCCGCCTGTCTCCACTGTCTCGAACTTCACACGCCAGCGATACATGGCCGCAATCCGCCGCACAATGCGGATTCCCAGTCCATGTTCCGGCAAGCTGTCCTGGCGCAGGGAACCGTGAAACGCCTTTAACTGCTCGCCGGAAATGCCGCAGCCGTCATCCTCCACCGTGAGCACACTCCGGTAAGGAAAAGCGGCGCGCTGCTCCAGTCTCACTGTGATATGGCAGCCTTCGGGATTGTGCTCCACACTGTTATTGATCAGATTTTCCAGCAGGCGTCTGACCAGTTCTCTGTCCCCGCGGGCGGTAAACTGCTCTGCCCCTCTGTCTATCTCCACTGCAAAAGAATGGCTCTCCCCCACGCCTCTGTTGATCACATCACACACGACCTCCCGCAAAAGCGCCGCTATCTGAATTTCACTTTTCTCCCAATTTCCCATGCCGTAGTTGAGTTTATTCTCCATATTCAGATTGCTCACCAGCGTCCTGATTCGTAACGCCTGTTTTTCTATCATGGCCGCCTTTTCCGCAAGTCGCTCCTCCCCCCCTATCTTACTCTGCGGATAAAGGCAGACGACGTCCATCTCCATACTGTCCTGCCGCAGAGCGGAAGCTGTGCCGATGATCAGAGCTAACGGCGTGCGGATATCGTGGGACACTCCCGCGATCCAGGCGGTGCGCTCACGCTCTCCTCTGCGCATCTGTCTGCGCACCAGAAAAAAGGGAATGATCGTCACCATGAGAAGATTGATCAAAAGGATATAAGGCACATATTTGACATAGGCGTTCAGCGTATCCAGATTTTCGATCCAGTTATATCTCCACACGCTGTCCTTCTCTTTCCCCACCACCAGGATGCCATCCTCCAAAATGCGGGAAAATACGGGATATCCCCCCAAGTACCATCTGGAAAATGCCGCCACGTCCAACCTGGAATATTCTCTGGGAAGTTCCGCAGGCATATTATACTCCCACACGACCTTGCCATCCTCCCCGATCAGCATGGCAAACGCCCGATAGTACGCAAGCTGCTCCACTCCTTCCTGAGAGAGAACATACCTCCCTTCCCCGTCCTTCGACAGACAACTGTTGATCAGGCTGGTACGAACATAGGCGGTCTCGCTTTCCGTCTTGATATTGATCCACGCCAGAACCACAATATTTCCCAAAAATACCAGAATCAGCAGAGCGCAGAGATTGATAAAATAACGCATGAATTTTTCTGTTCTCCTCATAGCAATTTGTACCCCAACCCTCTCACCGTCACCAGATATTTGGGTCTGGAGGGTTCCTTTTCCAATTTTTCACGCAATCTGCGGATATGAACCATCAGCGAGTTTTCATATCCGTAACTGCCGTCCGGCCAGAGCGTGTCGCAGAGTTCATCGATAGAGACGATCCTTCCCCGATTGTCGCAAAGCTTCCGCAACAGCGCAAACTCTTTGGCGGTGAGCATCTGACTCTCCCCGTCCACAGTGATCGTTCCGGCGCCCCAATCCACCAACGCATCACCGATCTGCACAGCGCCCTCCCGCTCCTCGAACCGATACACCCTTTTCAGCACCGCTCCCACCCGCAAAAGCAGCTCCTCCGGCAAAAAAGGTTTGGTGATATAGTCGTCTGCGCCCAGTCCCAGTCCGCGCAGTCTGGCGCTGTCCTCATCCTTCGCGGACAAAAATATAACAGGTGTTTTGCACGTGTTCTGTAGCTGCGCAAACAGAGAAAAACCGTCCCCGTCCGGCAGCATCACATCTAATAATATCAACTGATATTCTTTTCGGCCAAGCCGCTCTCGCGTCTCCGCACAGTCTGCTGCGGTGTCCACCTGTCGATATCCCGCCCTCTGCAGCAGTTCTTTTACCATCTGCGACAATCTGCGCTCATCATCCACGACCAAAATTGCACTGTCCCATTGCTTCATCCCGCCATTTCGCCTCCTGTCCACACGGCACTATCATATATAGTATACAGGATTCTTCCGCAAAAGGAATCTCCCTTTCTCAAATGTAAGGTAAATGTAAACTGAACGTCATTTGGCTGTAAGCCTGACATGATAGGATGGAAACCGTAAAAACAAAGAAACGGAGGTATCCACTATGAACGTTATCGAAAATACTCCCATCGTTGAAACCAGCGGTCTTTCCAAAGGCGCCGCCATCAATCCCCGCGTGCGGGATCTGCATCTGGAAGTCTCGTACCACTGTGTCTACGGCTTCTTAGGGCCCAACGGCGCAGGTAAGACCACAACGCTCAAACTCCTGCTGGGACTGATCAGACAGGACAAGGGCAAGATTTATCTCTTTGGAAGAGAAGTCACCGACCAAAATCGGCTGAGTCTCCTCAGGAAGATCGGCAGCCTGATCGAGAGTCCCAGCTTCTATGGACATCTGACAGGCGTGGAAAACATGCAGATCGTGGCGAAGCTAAAGAACGTTCCCTTTCAGGAGATCAAAAAAGCGCTCGAGACCGTCCGCCTCACCTCTAGGCAGGACCAAAAGGTAAAACACTACTCTCTGGGCATGAAACAGCGATTGGGCATCGCCATGGCTCTGCTGGGCGATCCGGAACTGTTGATACTGGACGAACCCACCAACGGCCTGGACCCCGCAGGTATTCAAGAAATGCGTGAGTTGATCAAGTCCCTGCCAGCCACAAGAGAGATGACCGTGATTGTGTCCAGCCATCTGCTCAACGAGATGGAACAGATTGCAGACCATGTGGGGATCATTCATCGTGGGGAAATGATATTCCAAGGGACGCAGGAAGAACTTCATTGCCAGGGTGAAAGCCTGGAAGAGATCTTCCTCTCACTGACAGGAGGTGCAGACAGCTTATGAGTCTTTTCAAATCATTTTTCGTGGAAATTCGCAAACATAAAAAAACCTGGTTCGTGATGGTCGCCGTGTTGCTGTTTCAACTGACCTATCTGTACTGGCAGCAAGACCGCGACAGCCACAGGGCGATGGGATGGCTGGATATCCTCTACAGTCTCCCCCTGTTAAACGCCATGATCCTCCCCATCACCACGTCCGTTCTGGCAAGCCTCGTGGTGGACGCGGAGCACAAGGGAAACACTTGGAAACTGCTGCGGACGATCCAGTCAGGCAAAAGCCTCCTCACCGGCAAAATCTGGTATGGAATCCTCCTCATCGTCGTCTACTTCCTGATCCAGACGCCGATGGCGCTTGTCATAGGATGGAGCTGCGGTTTTGAAGGCGCGCCGGATCCGCTTTACTATCTTCTCTATTTTCGGAACGCCGTCACAGTCACGCTCGCGCTCTATTTGCTGCAGTCGATTCTCTCCTTTGTCTTTGTGAATCAGGCGGTGGCCTTGTCCGTCGGAATCTGCGGCAGCATGGCGGGATTGTTCATCCTCTTTCTGCCCAAATCTATCCTGTACGCGGTCATACCCTGGGGATTGTACGGCGCCACCTCATTGGTGCAGATGGATTATAACGAGATTGAAAAACAACTGATATTTTATTATGCGCCGACGATAGATCACGCCTTTTTGTGGGCGCTGTTGTGGGTAGCCGTTCTGCTTTTTGTGGGATACCGCCTCTTTGACAAGCTGGGGACGGAAGGTCTGATCACCATTTCCAAAAAGTCACACGCCTCCCATATCCCGCACCGCCGCTATGCCACCCGCATCCCCGCAGAGTGGATCAAGCTGAGGCGCACACCCATCTGGCTGGCATTTTTGACGCTGCCCGTCCTCTCCGCCGTGATCGGCACCGCCAACTACCAAATCAATATCGAAATCCTGCAGGACGGCTGGAACTCCCTGTGGTCGCAGCACACCCTGTTTTTCTGCCTGCTATTCTTTCCCGCCCTGATCGGCGTATATTGCAGCTATCTGTGGCGTCTGGAGCACACGGGCACAAACTGGAACCAGATCCGCGTCATCGCCTCCCCCTGGAAGATCGTGCGGGACAAGCTGTTTACCGCCGTCCTCATCGCGGCGCTCACGCAGCTCTGGACGTTAGTTCTGTTTTTGATCAGCGGAACGATCTCCAACTTGTCGGCCCCGCCGTTTTTCAAACTTTTAGAGTGGGAATTGTGCGGATTCGCAGGCTGCGTGATGATCTGCGCCCTGCAGTTATTTTTATCCCTGGTCATACGCAGTTTTGCCGTGCCCATCGGCGTATCCATCTTGGGCAGTCTGATCGGGTTCGCGCTCAGCAGCAAAGGATGTTGGTATCTGGCGCCGCATTGTCTGACGGGACTTGGCCTGCGCGCCAACAACCCGTATTATCAACTGAATATACCACTCTATCTGGCAGTCTGCGCGCTGTACTTTGCCCTGTTTTTCCTGCTCAGCGTACGTTATGTGCGCAGACATGATGTGGTGACTACAAGCCAAAGCGTTTGACGCTCACTTATGTCCGCCTCCCATCAACTCCTGATTGACCGGCTGAAAATATTGGTTCAGAAAAGCGCCCACCAAAATGATATACATGCAGAAATACATCCATAACATGACAATGACGATCAGGGACAGGCTTCCGTATATGCTATAAGAATTGAACACTTCCACATAAATGGAAAATCCCCAGGAAAACGTGCTCCACACCACCGCCGCAAACGTCGCCCCCGGGATCTGCTCCCTGAAACGCAGCTTCTTGTTGGGCAAAAAGGCATAGATCGCCGAAAAAGTCAAAGTCAGCAGAACCCAGCCGAAAATAAACCGAAACTGCATGATGGCAGACACCAGAAGCTGCAGGGTGGGCACCTTGCGAAGCGCGATCTCCACCAATTTATTGCCGAACACCATGACAAACAGAGAGACCAGCACCGCCACCAGCATCAAGAGCGTGTACAGAGAGGATACGATCCTGACCACCAGGTAATTGCGCTTCTCCTCCACACCGTTGATGGCGTTCAACCCCTGTATCAACGCCATCACGCCTTTGCCCGCCGTCCACAGAGTTGCGACCGCAGCGACAGACAAAATACCCGCCGACTTGTCGTACACCTCTGCGATCAAACTCTGTGCCAGCGGACTCATCACCTCGGGAATGACCTCCGCCGCAGCCGTCATCAAATTTTGCTCCGTAAGCGGCGTGTAGGGGATGATCGTACAGATCAACACCAACATAGGCACCAGAGACACAAAAATAAAAAACGTGCTGCTCGCCGCAAAAGAATTGATATTCTTTGCGCGCATCTCTTCCGAAAAATTATTGATAAACGTATACGCTCTTCTCAGCATACCAAACTCCTCTATTCCTGAATGGTTCTGACCTCGCAGCCGTCAAAGAAAAAAGAGAGGATCTCGTCGGCAGTCAACCCTGCCTTCGCCATATCCTTGGCGCCGTTCTGACTCATGCCCACGCCATGGCCGAAACCGCCGCCTGTCAAAGCATATCCTACCACGTTTCCCCTCTCCGTGACAACAGAAATCATAAAGAAACCGCTGGGAAGCAGCGTCGGAGAGGCAACCTTGCTTCCATCCTGGCGGACGATACTGCTGACACCGTCGTTTAATATGTAACGGATGTTATGTTCTGATATCACCTTATAAGTACCGCTGTCCGTCTCCAAAATCAACTCGTCGCAAATACCTCCCACACCGCGCTTTTCCACAGTGATCCCCGTCACCTTCGTAAATTCTCTGACGTCCTCACTGACGTATTCCCCGTCCTTCCACGTCAGCACCAGCTTGCTGTTGGCCTGATAACGCTTTGCCAAAACCTCAGACATGTGCTCCACATCGATGTCCTTCACCTGATATGTCCAGCGATACCAACCTTCCCCCGCCTCGTAGGCGTCGGCATTGACGGACTGGATAAAAGCCTCAAAAGCCTCCTCATCCTGCAGCCACTCTCCTATACTCTGCTCCCCTGCACTCTCCTCCTCTGCACTCTCCTCCTCTGCACTCTCCTCCCCTGCACTCTCCTCCCCTGCACTCTCCTCACTCGGGTCGCTCTGTACGCCAGCCGCCACCCCCTGGGGCGTGATCTCTTTCGCTTTCAGATAGGTGAGCGCGGACGCCGCACCGGTCTTCCACACATTCGCATCCGTCCCCACGCCGCAGGAAGTGGAATAATAGTAGGTTTCCGCAAGGCTGCCCTCCGCTGTGAAGAGAAGCTGCCCGTAGCTGGCCTTCACAGCCGAGGTCGTGCTCTCCTGCTCTAAGATATTATTGTACACCTGATAAGAAGTACTGTCGTCCACATGCGCGCCATACTGCGGAAAACCGGCCCTCTGCATATGACCGTAGGCGTATGTCCTGGCGCACACAGCCTGTGCTTTCAGCGCCTCCGCCGGATACCCCGATGGCATTTCGCTGGGGACCACACAATACAAATACTCCTCCAACGGCAGCTCATTGACCACTACGATACCGTTCTCCGTCAACTCCAGCTCCAAGTGCCCCCTGTAGGAAGGTTTCCCCTGATTCCTGCTCACATTGTCCAGCGTGATCCGTCCGGTCAGCGCATCCGGCAGGATCATCACGCGCCCGCCCGCAAAGTACGGACTGTCCCTGTCGATCGTGACCAGCTCCCCCGCCGGATGCTGCTCTGTGTCCGGTGCATCGTAAGCTCCATACTGGATTGTAAAAGAAGTGTCCGATGTCAACACCAACTCCTCATGGAAGCTTCCCTCAAAATTAGACGCTTTGAGCAACACGCGGATATACTCCATAGCCTCCTCCCTGGCGATGAGCAGGGCGCAGATCTCCCCATTGTCCAGCACCAGATCCGTAAAATCATAGCCAAAAGGCAGATCTGACAGCGTGCACATTTCCAACGTGTTGTATACCCGATAGCCTTTATAATCCGCCGCCAGCGGAATACGCCCCACTCCTTCCACTTCCACGCCGCTCTCATCCGCACTCAGAATCTTGCCATTCACCTTTTGCGTCTTAGGTATAACACTTGTTATAAAACCATCTGTTATTTCAATGTCTGCGACCTGTTCCCGCACAGACCCCTCCGGCACATATCCGGGGGCATACCGATAGCCCTGCTCCACGCCGTCCCAATAAAACAGCAAATGATTGTCATCCGCCTCCATAACCCACACATTGTAGATCATCTCTATCATGGGAATATGTTCTATGGGGCCCGGCAGCTCCTCCTTTTGTCTATGTACCAAAGTGACCAATATCTTGGCAGCCAACAAGATCAAGAGAAGCAACAGTCCTAAAACACAGAGAAACGCCTTCATCTGCATCCTCTGGGATTTATTCCACCTTCGGTTTCTTCTATCCAAAATTCCTACCTCGCGAATCCATTTAGCCTAAAAGAGCAGCCCCCGCAGGACTGCTCCTTATCTTTTGTACTTTGCATGTTGTCAAAACCATTTGTTTTTAAACCCAAAATGCCGCCTCCTGCCCTTTGACTCCTAGCTATGCTAGGTGGGTAACCGCAACCGTACTTTTGCCTTCCCTTCCAATCCTCTTGCGAGTGAGGGCTTGACAGCCGTCCGGCAATGTAGGAATCCCGTTTAAAGTAATGTAGGTTCAAAAATAGCAAAAGTTATCGCACACTTCAGGTTAATACTATTATATCTGATTACCTGACGTTTTACAACAGAAAATTATGGCAGATGCGAAACTTCTTTTGCTTTTATGACCATGGTTTCCACATCATGGTCTGTCAGGAAAACGATTTTGACGGTATGCTCATCCATCTTATAGACATGCAGAATCTCATTACCACAAAACACATAGTCACAAAGACTCAACTCATATCGCTCCACTCCGTCAAATATTATGCACATGTCGAGCGTTTCCGGATCAGACTCCCGATAGCCAATCTGTCGCCAATTACATAGTGCAATACGAATTTCTACCCTCTTACGATCCGCAAAATAATCTACCGATTCAATTAAACTGTCATGTAAATCATATTTTAGCATGGTTTTTATATACCTTTTTCATCAAATATCTTCAACTGTTGGGATATATGGCGAAAGAAACGGATCCCGCTGTCGCTTGACAGTCCCCTTTGCCATCACAAACACTTGAAAAGCATTGTCAAACCCATTTGTATCTTCATCATTGTGTAAATATAGTAATCCATACGATCCCGGAGCGACTAATGTGATCCGTTTAAAAAAGTCAATCATCTCTCTGATATCGTCAGAAAAATGATTGGCAATCTTTGTTCCCGTTACGACAGCCTCACCGTTACAATAATCAATGCGAAGCATATTTTCGTCTATCTCCAGTTTTTCAATCTCCCGAGACAGCCTGCTGACAATTTGCTCTGTATGCTCATCCTCACTGTCCACCGTAAAATTTTCTCTGATCAATGCCCAACCGTGCAATTCAACCATAAATCATTTCCTCTCCAAGTTCTACAACAATATTTTTCATATACCGTCATACAAGCTTTCATCTTTTCGGTAATGGCAATCGTCTTTTCAGGGGTGGCTATATTCATGACAAAAGGCACCCACTTTTCCGATTTACTCTTTGCAATATCAAAATCATCCGGCAAATCATTTAAAAAATCAAAACCGAACTTTAAATTGGCCTCTCTATTTGTCAAATAGAACATCTCATCCTCTCCGCAAACAATGCGTCTATAGCATCATTCAGTTCTTGTCCTTTTGATATAGGGTAACTGCCATTCCCTCTTCACCCATGATTTCCTCTCCAATTTCTACAACAACCCTTTTATCCGGAAACAAAATATTTAGACGCATCTGCCAAAAATATTGAATCGCCTTGGCAAACTCATCAATAAAACCAATGGAATAGTCAATATCATCATTATCTTTCAACAAACTCGTCAATGACCAACTGTTGACAAACATTTCAATTTCTCTCACTGTTTTATATGCCTTTTTCAGCTCTTGAATATTACCATTATAAAATTCTGCAATAAAGATACAGCCATCCACTTCTACAATTTCGGGGCAAAAGAGAGCCGCAAAACCTATCGCCATTTCAATGTCATAAGAATTGGCCACATGATTCATCAATGTACATCCGTGTATCTTTGAGAAATTATTTCTCATTTTTTCGTCTACAATACTTTGATATTTTTTCATTTCTTATCATCACCATTGAGAACATCCCTTTTTAAAACTATTATAAAATTCATCCGGCCTCGCTTCTCCAAGGTGCAAAAAAGTACGAATTGGATGACATAGCGATTCCGCTTGTTCTAAAATGATCGATGGGTCAAATATTTTTGTAACACACTCATTTGGTAATTGATGCGCCATAAAAAATACTGTGTGTTCTTTTGAAAATTCAAGCAGCAGATCACAAAACAAAGCGGCCGTACTTTCGGAATCTGCAACCGTACAGGTATAAGTAATCAACCTCATTTTATACTTCTAACCCTCTCTAACCTCATATCCAGCGTTTGCCATATCTTCAAAAAAACATCTTAATTTATTCTCATAAACCCTGTTACACTTAAATAAATACCCTGCCTCAGCCTCATCTGCTATAAAATAAGCACATAATTTTCCACATCTCATCATCTCCCGCAACTCTAAGTCTTTCATTCCGGAAGATGCCAAAAAATCTGTCCATTTAACACTCTTCTCAACAAAATAAATCATGTATTCCCTATCATGCGCTACATCCATTTTGGCTTCATCCAGGTAAATGCAAGTAGCAAGGCGCTTAACACATCTGCGGCGGCATGATTTCTAAATTTTTCAGTTTCATCAATAGAGGTACATGTAAATCCAATAAAATCTGCAAAAATTTTAAACCTGAGCTTATCCTGTTTCATATCGTCAAATTTCACTTATTTCTTTTTCTCCCAATCCCCTGCAACTCTAATTTTTTTCTTTTTTTATTGCATTTACTCTGATATAAGTTCTTTTACTTTCGTCCACATTCTCGTATAACAATAACTTCAGATCGTCTATTCCTTTATATCTAGTACTCATCACAATACTTTTAGAAGCAGTTTTTATCGTAAACGTACTTTTAGACGAATCCTTATAATCTAATTTCCATTCCAGTTTCTCGATTTCAGACAGATCAAAGCTGTACTTGACGCCTGTGTATCCTCTTACCATGATCCTATGACCATTTACTGTGACTTTAAATAATCTTTCCCTTAACATCAAAATGGCACATGGGAAAAACACTGTCAATGTAACCACTATATATACAGCAGGATGCGGGAACTCAGCAAAAACCGTATAAAATATCATAGCCGCTGCAAAACACATAAACAAAAATGAACTAATTGCAAAGATTATCCGGGGGCGAGATACCGTAAAATTTTCCGGCACCTTTCTGGTACTGCAAATAAAGTCAAGGTCATACTCTCCAAATTCCACAAAATTAATACACATATTATCAATATTCCAATATTTTTTAACCAGCGAAATAATCTGCTCTGTTTCTTCTTCGGACAAATCAACGAGATGTTCTCCTACCGGCCGACTAATCCAACTCTTTATCGCCCAAAAACCACCCGTTGCGAATTCACCGCCAAGCCGGTATTGTTCTCCCTCGTGTTCAATCAGCAAATGATCTCTTCCGGTTTCAATCAGTCTCATAAACCCCGTCCCCGTACTTCTTGATATAATCTATGATAGAATCTATGTCCTCAAAACCGTGAAACCACTGCCAACATTCTTCGGCAGGAATCACAGTCAACAGGGGATGCACAATGATGGCAAAACCCACCTCGTAATCATCACAAACAGCTTCATCTTCATAATCTTCCGCCTTATAATCCGGGCCAACAAGATCCTTCTCTTCCTCAATATCCCTGAACAATATCGCCGCTTCCCCCTTGCGGCTAATCTGAATCAAATCCGGAAGAACCCTGTCGCTTAATGCCATTTCGCTTTTAACGCCATACACAGGGCGTGCCATATTTTCCATCAGATCTCTTTGCTCAGTCATAAATTGTTTGACCTTTTCAAAAGCCTCCTCTTGAGCCGGAGTGATCTTCTCGTCAGGACTGTCCGCAAAAAATTCTATCGGGAACTCATAGGTCTTCCCCCATAAATCCACCTTGAGTTTAAAGGGAGGCTCCCAATTAACGCGATATTTCATCTCACCAAACTCAGGATGTATATAAACATCTTTTTCCTTTTTCTTTCGTCCGAATCCAAACATAACTTTTTCTTCCTCTTGATTTTTCTTTCTTGATAAATCCTGAATCATCTTTCTTCAATAATAATCTTAAAGCTGTAAAATTATTTTTTCATTCTTCCTAAATTTACCATAACATTTTATCATACAAAAATCAACTGATTTTTAATATCTCCTGTTCCATGATCTGTTCTAGTCTCTTGATAACATCTCCGGTATAGATTATCTCGTTACATTCTGTACATTTATAGCAAGGAACCTTCCTCACGATTAACAAACAATTTCCTAAATCTGTTACACTTGTTGTATATCCTTTTTCAGCCTTTGCACCACATTCCATACATACCATAATCAACGCCCCTTTCTTGTCTTAAAGTCAGCTTCCCAGATTTCAGGATCGGGAAAGATTTCGCAAACTTCCCCTTAGTCAGGCGCTGTCAACTCCGCCAGGCGAGAAAGCGCAATCATAAACCATGCTCTATTTCTCGGCTCCAATATTTCTGCACCACTATATGCCCAATGATTGAAATAGCGCCATCGAGAGTAGATTGCCGAACCTGCCGGCGGAATATGTCAAAACCCGAAGAAATCATTCCTTCGGGTTTTGCACTTATCATTATTCCTTATAGATCTACAATGCGCATTGCACAGAGAACTTAAACCTCTGCAACGATCTTCTCTAAAGCTGCAAGAGCCTCGTCGGGAAGCTTGTCGTAGCCTTCCTTCTTGGTAGCGAATCCCTTTACGGCATCCACACGGTTCTGCATCGCGCTCTTGAGGGCGTCCGTATAGCTCTTGTCGCTTAAGTCGGGTTTGAAAGCATCGGAGGTCTTGCCATCCCAATCATACATGATCTCGATATCTTCAAAGTTGCCCCACTTCTCAAACTTTGCCTTGCCTTCTACGATGGTCTCCAGGATCCCCAGCGTATCGGCCGGTTTTACCTTGGTGCCCATGAAGTCGCCGGTGTTGACGATGTAGCAGTCCACGTTCTTCTCTGCCACCAACTTCTTGAACTTCTCATAGTCATTGACCAAAGGATAGGTTCTGAAAGGATTTGCATAAGGCACGATACGAAGCGCGTTCATATCGGTTCCTGCTGCCACACGCTCTGCGGTGGAAGTCTTGGTAGCCAGAGTAGCGCCCATCACGGATGCAAGAGCGGCTCCCTTCAACTTCACTACAGGAGGAATGGTGGGATCCTTCATAATCCAGAAGATCGCGTTCACAGGAGCGTCGATCTTGTCCACACGGTTGGGAGACCACAGCTTGGACTTGATAGCACGTCCGTTGCCGTTTCTGATGTCCTCGGTCACCAACTGGATATGTCCCTCCTCGTCCAATGTTGCGGAGCAGTTCTGAGCAGTCAACAGGAACTTATTGTCAGGGCAGCCGGTAGGATAATCTGCCGTCTTGTCAAAATAGGTAGGCTCAAGGGCAATGGATGCGCAGGTGTCGGTGTTGATGATAAACGCGTCATCGTGAAGCACCTTGATCTCATACTTGCCGTTGTGCTTAGCGTGGGTCAGAGTGGACTTGCCGGAGCCTGACAGACCGTACACGGAAGCCACATACTTGCTGCCGTCCGCCAAAGTGTACTCCTTCTGTCCGCCGTGGCAGGATGCATAGCCGTTTCTGTTGGCGATGGCCCATGCCATGGTCAGCGTGCCCTTCTTGTGCTCGCCGAAGTACTTCATACCCAGGATCGCCGCACAGTTCTGGTTGGTGTCGAAATAGCACAGAGTCAAGGGATCGCTCAGGCAGCTATAGTCCACATCAGGACTCTCGGTGGGCGCCCACTGAGGATTGGAGAAGATGTAGATATCTGCTTCCTTGCCGTCGCCTACAGGCTTGGAATCCTTGTACATCTGCACATATTTATCGGACATATACTGGAAGTTCAGCATCCAGTTGTAGAGGATATTCTCCTCTCCCTCGGGGATCAAAAGGTGTGCTTTTACCATGAACTCGGGATCCAGGCCGATATAGCACTCCGCATGATAGAGAGTCTGCCAGCGGGTCTTGTAGATCGCGTCCATCACTACCTTGTCAAGCTTGGTGTCATCCACGCCGGGCTCGCCTTTGATACGGCGGGCAGCCGCATAACGGCCGGTAACAGCGCCGTCATTGAACAGTAAAACCTTGGTATCCTTCTCAAGCCCCTGCTCCTCAGCTCTGTACACAGGCATATCCGTAACGATAGTCCCGGGAGAATTCTTCGCAAGATCATATGCCTCTCTCACGGTGTTCACCTTTACTACGTTGTTGCCGTAGAAAGCACCCTCAATAATAGATCTTGTCTTACTGAAACCGACTTTGCCAGCGCCAATTTCAGAAATCGGATAATACGCTTTTGTTGCCATTGGAACGTCCTCCTTAATATTATATTCTTACCGCCAAAGAGCCGCGGTGTATATTTTTTTTATTATCTCAAACCTGACTTCAAAAGTCAATAAAAGGAAAAAAAATTCATAGGGTTTTAACAATTAAACTCTCCCTTGTTTTCTCCCATCCGCAAGAAAGCGGTACTGTCCGCACGTGTCTCCTTCTTAAGCCACTCCCGCTCCTCCTCGCTCAGGAAGGGCGCAAGCTTTTCGTACACCTGCTTCTGGTACAGCATCAGAAACATAAAGTCCTCCGTGGGCATATCCCGCTCAAGGATAGCGTCCAAATCAAAGGGCACCCATGTCAGCGGCTCAAAATGCATGAACTGTCCGTACTCGTTTTTGATATCTTTTTTCACGACCAGCACATTCTCAATGCGGATGCCATGACTGCCCTCCACATAGACACCGGGTTCGTCGGTGACATCCATTCCCTCCTCCAGCACAGCCTCCTCCTGACCGGGAACCATACGCCAGCGCAGACTGTGGGGGCCTTCATGCACATTCAGCATATATCCCACGCCGTGTCCGGTGCCGCATTTGTAATCCAACGCGATATTCCACAAAGGCTGACGCGCCAAAATATCCAGATTCCTGCCGGTACAGCCGTACAGCCAATGCGCCCGCGCCAGCCTCAGATTGGCCATCGCCACCAGCGTGTAATGATGCTTCTCCTCATCCGTCACGCTCCCCAGCACGATCGTGCGGGTCACATCCGTGGTACCGCCCCGATACTGTCCTCCAGAGTCCACCAACAGCATCCCCTCCGGCTTCAAGACAGCGCAATCTTCCGGCGACGCCTCGTAGTGCATCATGGCGGCATTGGCCTTGTAACCCGAGATGGTGGGAAAAGAAGGCCCCCTGTACGCCGGTATCTGCCTGCGGAACGTCTCCAGCTTCTCGGCCGCCGTACTCTCGGTGATCTCCTCTTTGCCAATATGATTTTTCAGCCAAAAAATAAATTTTGTGACCGCCACGCTGTCCTGCAGATAGATCTCCTCCATATGCTCCAGCTCTCGAGGATTCTTCACCGCTTTCAACATTTCTGTGGGATTGCCGCCTTCCACCATAGTCTGCGTCTCTTCCATGATCCGCCACAGCATATAACTACAGTATTTCCGATCCGCGAGCACCCGCCCGCCCGCCGGCAAATCCCGCAGATAAGCGCCGATCTCTTCGTACTCCCTGACCGCAATGTGATTTTGGGCAAAATAACGCTCCGCCGCATGGTCAAGCGCGCTTTGCCGGATAAAAAGCACCGCGCCGTCCTCTGTGACGTAACCATAAGACATGGCCACCGGATTGCACGCCACATCGCAGCCGCGGATATTAAAAAGCCACATAATATCGTCCAGCTTGCTCAAAAAGAAACGCTCCGCGCCTTTTTCTCTCACCTTTTGTCTGGTTCTCTCAAGCTTATCCGCCACGCTCTCCCCCGCCAATTCCTCGGGCAGAATCTCGATCTTTCCCGCGGGAAAAGGCGGTCTGTCCTCCCAAAGGTCTTTCGCCAGATCCTTTTCACAACAAAAGCGCACCTTCTTCTTTTTCAGGCGCTCCTCCAGTTTCCGTCCCGCCTGCGCGCTGAGCACCCTTCCGTCAAACCCCAGCGTCTGCCCTTCCCGCATATGTTCCTCCAGGAAACTTTCCAGAGTGGGCACGCCTTCCTCCTGCATCCGAAACAGCTCCACGCCTGTGCCGGACAGTTCTCTCTGCGCCTGAATAAAATATCTTCCGTCCGTCCAAAGTCCGGCGCCTTCCCGCCACACCAACAACGTCCCGTTGGAACCGGTAAAGCCGCAGAAATACTCCCGCACTTTAAAATAATCGCTCACATACTCGGAATGATGAAAATCCGCAGTAGGGATCATATAAAAATCGATCCCCGCCGCGGACATCTCCTCTCTCAGTCTTTCCAAACGTTTTTGTATCACAAGGTTCTCCATACTCCACCTCTTATTTCCTATCCGGCAAAAACCGTCCCCGCTCCCTTGTCAGTCGCTCCCGCACGATTCTTAGTCCCGTTCGCCGCGGACGCTCTCATCCCCGCAAAGTTCCTAAACCCGTTCGCTGCGGACGCTCTCGTCCCCGCAAAGTTCCACTGCCCGAGAAGTGCCGACTCTCTGACAGCCAAGCTCCAAAAACATTTCCAAATCCTCCGGTGTGGACACGCCGCCCGCCGCCTTGATCTTCACGCCTTGTCCGATGTGCTGCAAAAACAGCTCCACATCCTCTCTGGTGGCGCCTCCGGTTCCAAAACCGGTGGAAGTCTTGATATAGTCCGCCCCCGCGCGCGTCACGATCCCGCACATGGCGATTTTTTCTTCCTCCGTCAGATAACAGGTCTCGACGATCACTTTCAGAATGTGATCCCCACATGCCTCTTTCAGGACGCGTATCTCCGCCTCCACCTTGTCGTAGAGACCATTCTTCACATCGCTGATATTGATCACCATATCGATCTCGTCACAGCCGTCGGCCAAAGCCTGCTCCACCTCCGCCCGCTTGGCCGCCGTCACACTGTATCCCAAAGGAAAACCGACCACCGTACAGATTTTCAGCCTGTCTCCATACGCTTCCCTGATCCTCTTGATATACGTGGGCGGCACGCATACGCTGGCAGTGTGATATTTGATCGCCTCCTCGCAGAGCTTCTCAATATCCGCCCACGCAGCGTAAGCCTTCAACTGCGTATGATCCACCTTTTGCAACATTTCCTGTCTTGTCATATCTTCCTCGCTTTTTTCTACACACCCAGGAACGATCTCACCACGTCCTTCATCCCGTCCACCTCGCACTGACGGTCATGTACCACGGGCGCTGTGCGGATCTCCTCGATGGCCGCGGGCACTTTCACACCGGAGATCTTGGAAAGCTCATCCACCAAAGCAAAATCATCCATTTTGTCGTACTTTTCATCTATGGCGTTCATAACGCTCCTGGTAAACTTAAAAGGACTCGCTGTGGAGGCGATCACGGTCTTGGTCTGATCACCTGTCTCTTCCACGTATTTGCGGTAAACCGCGGAAGCCACGGCGGTGTGTGTATCGATCACATAACCGCACGCTTGATAGAGTCTGGCGATCTCCGCCTTTGTCTCCTGTTCATCAGCATAACTTCCATAAAAATCTTCCAATGCCTCCCGCATTTGGGGGCTGATCTCATACCGTCCGCCGTCGCGCAGAGCGGACATCAGTTCTTTATTCTTGTCCGCATCCTCTCCGGCAATGCGGTAGATCAAACGCTCCAGGTTGCTGGAGATCAAAATATCCATGGAAGGCGAAGAAGTGAGTACAAATTCCCTGTTCCGATCGTAGACACCCGTGCGGAAAAAGTCGTACAACACCTTATTCTCATTGGAGGCGCAGATCAGCCTGCCTATGGGCAACCCCATATTCTTCGCATAAAAAGCCGCCAGAATATTGCCAAAATTACCGGTGGGCACCACCACGTTGACCTTCTCGTCTTCAGCGATCCGCCCTTCGGTATACAGCCTTGCGCAGGCATACACATAATAACAGATCTGAGGCACCAGTCTGCCGATATTGATAGAATTGGCGGAGGAAAACTGGAAACCCTTGCACGCCAGCTCCCTTGCAAATTCCTGATCCGAAAAAAGCTTCTTCACGCCCGTCTGCGCGTCGTCAAAATTGCCGTGAATCCCCACCACAAGGGTATTGTCCCCCTTCTGCGTCACCATCTGCTTTTCCTGGATAGGACTGACGCCGTCCTTGGGATAAAAAACGATGATTCTGGTTCCCTCTACCCCCGCAAAACCTGCGAGCGCCGCCTTGCCGGTATCCCCCGAGGTGGCGGTGAGAATCACGATCTCATTCTTCGTGTGGTTCTTACGCGCGGAGACCGTCAAAAGATGAGGCAATATGGACAACGCCATATCCTTAAAGGCAATGGTCGCCCCGTGAAACAGCTCCAGGTAATAAGCCTCCTGAACTTCCGCCAAAGGCGCGATCTCTTCCGTGTCAAATTTCTCATCATAGGCTCGATCAATACAGCCTTTCAGCTCCTCCTCCGTGAAATCCGTCAGAAAAAGCTTCATCACTTCATAAGCCACCTGCTTATAATTCATGGCAGACAGCTCCTTCAACGTCTTGTCCAAGGCTGGAATATGATCCGGCACAAACAGACCGCCATCCTCCGACAATCCCTTTAGGATCGCCTGGGACGCCCGCACCGGCTCGCCTTTGCTTCTCGTACTGTTATATAATACTTCCATGTCTCTTCCTCCATGTCAAAAATTCGTTTACAGTATACTATAGAATGGGGGAAAAAGCAAGGTGGGAGATAGACGGGGGATCCCTGCCGGTAGTCCATCTGAGTGGAGAGCGGTTTTTCTGTCGAGTTGCGGTTGGAGGGTTTTCTAATCGTGCGGATAAGAAAACGCACCAACCTCCACAAGACAAAAAAACCGCTCTCCGCTCAGATGTCGGGACGGTCGTAGGGATGGTAGTAACAATTCAATCCCACCAAAAATACCAATACCGACATTTCTTCAAGCAGCTCGTATCAATCACGCAGCCTTCCCACGTATCCGGCGCAAAGGCGAGGTGTTCAAAGGCCAGCGCCTCCAGTTCCGCCTTAGTGCGTCCCCGCCCCGCCGGGATATCCATATAAAACTCCACCTCATCGCCGCTGACTGCTGCCGGGACAACCCCAAAGCGCTCATACCAGCTCTTTGCCACCGCCATCATCTCCAGCGGCCCGGGGGCGCAGTTCCAGTTGCCCATTGGCAGCCACGCGAATACCTCCCACGGATTCTGCACGGGGATCTTTGCCAGCATGACCTGCTTGGTAGGCGGAGTTTCACTAAACTCATTGGAGCCGAAACCAAACAGAGACCAGAACACGTTGTGTTCGCTTTCCCCTGCCTCCATGACGCCAAACTCTTTTGCCTCCTCATGCAGATTCATTTTCACGGCGGCTTTCTTTAAGATCTCCTCCGCGTCCGGCAGGGGCGTTTCCAACAGGCTCTTTCGGTAAGCCGCCACGCGCTCCGGCGAAAAATTTCTGATATCGCCCGCCTTTGGATCCGCGTTGTCAACCAACATCTGCAACAAATGTTCTGTTCCGTTCACGGAAATAAAGACTGGCACAAAGCCATGGGTTTTCCCCGTCTTCCACGCCCGCTTGTAGGCTTCCATATGTTTATGCGGGTCAGGTTGTGGCGTAAAGAGTCGAAACGGACATCCCAGATACCGCTTGAACAGTTCCACCAGTTCCGGCTCCCTGCGGGGCCACCCCATGCCCTCCTCGCACTTCGCTAGCAGCGATTCCAATTCTGGGAAGGGCACTTCTTTTGTATAAAAGTCATATACATGATTCAACCTGTACCACGCATAGGCATACCGCCCTTCTTCCAGCAGGTGTTTCCCCGCGGCAAACTCCTGCGCACCCGTCCTCTGCGCGGCTTCTTTCAGCCTGCGCTTTGCAGCGTCATCCATCTTTTCCCCTCCCTTAACCCATCTATATTTTATATCATAACGATACGCCGTCTGCTGTTTAACTGTTAATTGTCCTTATCATATTTCCGCTTGGATTAAATTCCCAAAATTTTTCTCATCTTGAAAAATTCCATATATATATGCAGAGCTTTCCAAATATAATCCCGTCTCAATATCCAGCAGCTTATCAAAAAGCTTCTTGAATATTATATTCTATTAACTGCTCCTGTTTTGTCATTATAACACACCAACTTTCCTTAAAAGCCGAACTGCTTTTTCTGTATGAAAAGAATACTGTCTCGTCATCTCACGGAATGTCATTCCATTCAGTAAAACCTGCATAGAAATCAACTCATTTTGATTCATGCTAATATTCCTCCGTTCTTTTGGCAAATCATTAACATATCACTAAGTACATCCTCTAAAGAAAGCGTATGCTCTATATCATAATTTTCTTTTAAGAATTCTATCACTTTATGTTCAAAAAGGAACTGAAATGCTTCTTTCATTGATAAATTGTGTTTACGAGCAAATTCACTGACACAGACAACCGTATAGTTTATTTGTTTCCTTTCCTCGCTCATAATATTTCCCTTCCCTTTTTCATACATGTGCCGCTAACCATTTTGCCAATCCATCTCATTATACCATTTTCCCATTTTCAACCCAAACAGCAATCTGCCAGTCGTCTTCATAACAAATAGTTCCCACAAAATTTGTGTAAACCACATCATAAGGCTTTTGATGCCTGTCTAAAAGTGCAATAGCGGGTTTTAGTTTTTCAACCATTTCCGAGGTACTTTCGCACTTAAAAAATGTAATGACCTTTTCATGGTTTTTACAAGGTTCTGGTTCAGGGAGATGATCCTTGAACCAGTCATCAATAGATAAAAACTGTTCTTTTTCTTCCTCGGTCAATTGCCCATCTCTTATCAGATTCCAACAAAGGCTGAATATTCCCTTAGGATACTTGGTAATATAGGAGTTCTCTCTACCCTGTATTCTCATGTACTTATATTCCATGTTCGTATCTCCTTATCGCAATTCTGATTAGAGTATAAGATGGCCATTCGGCCGTTTTATGTCTTGAATAAGATCATTGTACCAAACCAACTTTCCTTAAAAGTCAAACTGCTTTTTCTGTATAAAAAAATACTGTCTCGTCATGTCATCATCTGCAACCAGCCCACCACAATATCATATTTCTTGTCTAGAACCGGTTCTTCCTCCATGTCAAAAATTCGTTTACAGTATACTATAGAACGGGGGAAAAAGCAAGGTGGGAGATAGACAGGGGATCCCCACTGGTAGTCCATCTGAGTGGAGAGCGGTTTTTCTGTCGAGTTGCGGTTGGAGGGTTTTCTAATCGTGCGGATAAGAAAACGCACCAACCTCCACAAGACAGAAAAACTGCTCTCCACTCAGATGTCGGGACGGGCGTAGGGACTGCAAATAGATGTGAGAGAATTTTCATAGGAAATTTTTAAGTAAAACTTAATGGAATTGTTTGCGCTTTTGTGATAAGATGAAAGTGTTGAACAATCCAATCAATCGGTAGTTGGAGGAATTTTATATGGTTGATTTTGTGGTAAATACGATTGCTGAAATTGCTGATTTTTTTATCACTTTTTGGGTGGACAAAATGGTTGATAAATTTGCAAAAAAAGAATAAAATTACAGCTTATCCCACTCAATCTTTCTGTCCTTGAAATAATACTCCCTGTCATGCTCGTTCACTTCTCGCAAAACTCTGCACGGGTTTCCGACAGCTACCACATTGGACGGTAAATCCTTTGTCACTACGCTGCCTGCGCCGACCACCACATTGTCTCCGATTGTAATGCCGGGCAGAATAATTGCCCCCGCACCGATCCAGCAGTTTTTACCGATATAGACAGGCATATTATACTGATAGCCTTTTTCACGCAATTCCGGCAAAATCGGATGTCCTGCCGTAGCAACGATAACATTTGGGCCGAACATTGTGTAATCGCCCACATAGATGTGCGTGTCGTCCACACAGGTGAGGTTGAAATTTGCATATACATTTTTACCAAAATGAACATGAGCGCCGCCTAAATTGGAATGGAAGGGAGGTTCGATGTAGCAGCCGTCTCCTATCTCGGCAAACATCTCTTTCAGCATCGCCTGACGCTTTTCTCCCTCTGTCGGGCGAGTCATATTAAACTCATAAAGACGGTCAAGACATTTCGTCTGCCACCTCATAATTTCCTCATCCCCCGGAAAATAAATTTCTCCGGTGTGCATCCTGTCTTTCATAGTACTCATTCTACATTCTCCTTTACGGTAAGATTTTTAACCCAACGGTAAGCACTGAGAGCTTTAAAACAAAGACTGCAATCTTCAACATTCCGAGCATAAATGCGTCTGAAGCGCTTGACAAACAAGTTTTTATATTTATAATTATATCGTAAAATTCAAAGCATTTCTATCTATATACTACTTTATTTTATAAAAATCCTGCGAGGTTTACACTATGGTTGTAATGGAATTGAAAGATGACCGTTCCGAAAAGATCCGGTATGATTATGCGGATTATCCCATCTATATACGAAGCGGCAAGCTCTCGGAATATCCCAATTATGCGGCTCCTACGCACTGGCACGACGATATAGAGCTTATCGCTGTTCTATCAGGCAGGATGCAATATAATATAAACGGTGAAATAATTGTACTGAAAGAAAATGAGGGAATTATCGTAAATTCAAGACAGTTCCATTTCGGTTTTTCGGCGGAGCATAAAGAATGTAATTTTATTTGTATTTTGCTGCACCCTCTCATGCTGTGCGCCACCTCTGCTTATGAACGGGATTTTATCTTGCCGGTATTGCATAACCGAAATGCTGCGTTTATCAAGCTAAACGCCAATGTTTTATGGCAAAGTGAAATATATAAGATCATTAAAACAATGTATGCCGTAAAAGATGAAAAATCTGCTCCGCTAAAGATACAAAGCCTGTTTTTGAGCATATGGATCTATCTTTACGAAAACATTGCCCCTGAAAACCGTCCAAAAGTACAGAATACAGACCTTACCATACTGAAAAATATGATTGGGTTCATTCAACAGAATTACAATATAAAAATTTCACTTGCCGACATTGCAGCTTCGGGCACTGTCGGGCAGAGCAAGTGCTGCAAGCTGTTTGCAAAATACATCGGACAGACGCCGAATGTCTATCTGACGCAGTATCGGCTTGATAAAAGCATGATTCTTTTGAAAAATACCGACATGACGATAACAGAGATTGCAGGTGCCGTAGGTTTTAGCGGCAGCAGCTATTACGCCGAAGCGTTTCGGAAATGGTGCGGAAAAAGTCCGTCAGAGTATCGGAAAGATAACCTATGACTGAATATCAATATTAGCATAATATAATATCATGCTAATATTCCTCCGTTCTTTTGGCAAATCATTAACATGTCGTTAAGTACATCCTCTAAAGAAAGCGTATGCTCTATATCATAAACCAGCTATCATGTACACCATTCAAAGGGTACAAGCATCTGCTCAAAATTTCTATTACCGAAAAGTGAAAAAAATTTGACTTTCGGTAATAATATGCTATCATACATCTGACATCAAAATTATCACTGGAATCAGACATTGTGGAAAATCTGTGCTGTTGGAGGAATATGCGGAGTATCTTACAAAGACAGAACCGAACATCAATCTTGTTGTGATCAACTTGCAGGAGCTAGACTACGAAGAACTTCTGGATTACAGAAAACTTCATGCCTATGCTGTGAAACATTGCATAAAGGGCAGACATAATGTACTGATGATTGACGAAGTACAGCTCTGCACTTCTTTTGAGAAGGCAATTAACAGCCTTCACGCTAAGAGAATCTATGATATTTACCTGACTGGTTCCAATGCATTCCTGCTCAGTTCTGATTTGGCAACACTTTTTACAGGAAGGACAATGGAGGTACAGGTTTTTCCTTTTTCCTTTGCAGAATACAGAGCATATTGGGGAAGTAACGCTGATTTGCAGGAGGACTTCGATTCTTATGTGAAGGTAGGTGGAATGCCTGGCAGCTACGTATATTCAGGTGAAAAGGAGCGTTATGAATATGTGAATGATGTTTATAGAACCATTTTTTTACGTGATTTGGTACAGAAATATACTATTAGAAACAAAGAAGAGTTTTTGCGTATAACAGAATTCATGGTGGACAATATATCAAATCTGCTATCCCCCAATAACATCAGCGGTATATTCCACAGTGATAACATCAAAATCACAAGGAAAACTGTATCAAAATATATGGAGTATCTGAAACGTTCCTTCTTATTTTATGAGGCAAAGAGATATGACCTCAAAGGGAAAAAATATCTGCAAAGCAATCCCAAATATTATTTATGTGATACCGCTTTTCGTTACGCTGTAAATGGCACTCGAAACATGGATTTTGGACGGATGTACGAAAATATGGTTTATATAGAGCTGCTTCGGAGAGGATATGAAGTGTATGTGGGCAAACTGTATAAAAAGGAAATAGATTTTGTGGCGATACGCCAGACCGAGAAGCTCTATATCCAGGTAAGCGATAATATCTCGGATCCATCGACTTTTGAACGGGAGTATTCTCCGCTTCTGGCAATCAAAGACGCATACCCCAAAATGATTCTTGCGAGAACTCGACACGAAAACTATGACTATCAAGGAATTGCCATATGTGACATTGCAAGATGGCTGAGTGAAGAAACTTAAGTGCGAGGCCAAGCTGCGGCATGAGGGGGCGGCCATACACCCCTCACCTCAAAAACGTATAAAACTCATGCCCCCCATGCTGAAAGAGATAAGACAGATGATTGTCAAACCAGGCCATCCTCGAATCGGACGCATATTGCCTGGCTGCAAAAAACAGCGCTCCCTCAGAGATATCCTCCCCCTCCAGCGCGCGCTCCACCGCCGCATAAGTATCCTCACTGACGCTCACCCGATAATAGCTCCCGTTTGCAATGGGAGAAAACTGATATACCCCCTTCTCCTGCTGAAACACGACTTCTGTGACTGTATCCGGAAAATGCTCGTCCTCCATACGATTGAGCACTACATTTGCCACCAAAAGTTTCCCGTCCGCATCTTCATTTCCTGCCTCCGCCTCCACAATACGGCACAGCGCCTCCCAGTCCGCCTCCTCCAGCTCGTACAATTTTTCCGACTCCTGGTTGAGTTCCTGATTGAGCACCTGATAATCCACCACCCGCTGTCCGGAGGCCGCCACCGCGGCGATCCCCAGCGTACTGTAATCCTTGTCCGCAAGAAGCATCTCGTCCAACTTTAACTCCTGCGCCGTCACCTTGAGCGCCGCGGCCACCCTGTTGACCTTTAACTCTTTCACGCACACACAGACACACAAAAACAATAAATTCACAAGCATCAAACTTGTAACGGCCTTCTTATACATTACCATCCTTCCTCCTGTCATCGGAATTATCCCGATATAGTAATGTATGAGGCTGTCCAGAAAAATATTTATAAATTGCATATATTTCTGAAAAATGTTATACTGTTCCCATCAGTTTATGAGCGGGAAAGACGCTGTCGGGAGGAGAGACAATGGGCGGATCAGAGCATGAAAAGCATTATGAGGGCGTGTTTTGTGCTGTCAAAAAAAGCGGCGAACGCTATTTCCGCGCCTCCCTGACCTACCGCAGAAAGCATATCAGTTTAGGCAGCTTCGCCTCCCCCGAGAGCGCTCATCTGGCCTATTTAGAGGGCCGAAGGCTCGTCACAGACCCTTCTGTCACGCTTTCGCATTATCAAAAGACCTCTGCCCTCTCCTTTGAGAAATGGGTATGTCTCATCAACTTCCGCGATAACGATATCTATTTTGGCAACCCGATCTACATGGGCCAAAAGCTGATATACTACTATCTGTCCCCCACCCACATTTTGAAATTTGATCTGGATGATATGTTCTACTACTCCTCCCACAAGATCATGTGCCGCGGAGGTCACTATTTTGTGGCAGATTATGGGATGCAGACCAATGTGGTCTCACGCTACGGCATCAAAAACTATGCTGTCTGCGGTGTGGATTACCGCTTTATCAACGGCGACAACACCGATTTTCGCCGTGAAAATCTGGAGATCTTAAACAGCTATCACGGCGTGCGCCGAATCCAAAAAAACGGCCGAACGCTCTATACTGTCCGCATCCATGTAAAAGGTAATTATATAGTGGGGACTTACTCCACCGAGACGGAGGCCGCCATCGCTTACAACAAAGCGATCGACCTGCTCCTAAAAAACGGCGTCCAAAAACGCTATTCCCCCAACTATGTGGACGGCGTCTCCCCCAAACAATATGCGGAAATCTACACTTCCCTGGAGATCTCTCCAAAGATCATAAATTTCCGCACATCTTAAGTGTGATCGCTTTATCTCTCTATTTTTCCGAATAATCGATAAAACTGATATTTAAATTGGCATATCCGGAGATCCCGTCGATCAGCGCGTTGGTCTTGTACTGCCACATGGCGAATTTGTAAGGATAATCCGGTATATCCGCAGCCTGAGACAACCACACGTCATAGGCGGTGAGCTTCGACATGTCGATCTCCTTGATCAGCCATTCCTTGTTCCCATAGATCATGGCCACATAACCGGCCGCCTGCACCGTGTCCAAAAACGCCTTGGTGATGGTCGTCTTGTCGGTCTTGTTCAGAGAGTCGATTCTGGCGCTGTCGTTGGGAATATATTCCATATCGAAGGCAATGGGATAATCCACCTGATAATCTCCGATATTCTCAAGCACCAGATTGGCTTCCTCCACAGCCTCCTCCACAGACACCGCCTGAGAAAAGAAGTAGAGACCGATCTCCAACCCCGCATCGCTGGCGCGTTTGATATTGTCATAAAAATACTCGTCTATGACAAGCTGACCGGTGCCGTATCCTCTGGCTCCCACACGAATCATAACAAAATCGACGCCCGCCTTTTTGAGTTTCACAAAGTCCACATAATCCTGATATTTGGAGATATCCACCCCCACGAAAGACACCTGCTTGCCGTCCTCATAATACTTCATCAGATCCGATTGGCACACCAGCTTCGTGTAATCATAGTCATGCTTGGGCAGATAAGGACTGATCAGAACCCACTCCTCCTTGCCGTCCGCATACTGCACCAAAGTATGTTTGCCGTCCGTGGCAGGATCCACCTCCTCATTCGCCACGCCGAGCGCGGAGGAAGCCTGCGCCTCTGTGCCGGCATCCGGTTCGACGGAGGCCTCCGCGGACACTTGCGGCGGATAACTATCCCAAAAGTCCAGATCCGTGGGCGAAAGGGTGCTCCCCGTCACAAGATCCCATGTGTCGGGATATCCGCTGCCAGACGCCTCTTCCGTCTCCTCCGTTAAAATCACTCCCGAATTGTCCGGCTCCACGGGTACCTTTTCATCCTTACGGTTTATCATCAGAACCAGTACCAGAATCGCTCCCACAAACAGTGTCACCGCCACCATGGCGGAGACCAAGACAGGGGTGATTCCTGTTCGTTCCTCATAATCGCTTGGCAAACGCACTCTCATTCCTCCTTATGCTTTGACGATCGCTTTCTTGGGGCACTTCTCGACGCACACTCCACAACCCACACATTTCTCCTGATCGATGACTGCGTGAAAATCGGCGACATTCACAGCCTTCTGCGGACAATTACGCACACAGATGCCGCAGCCAATGCAGCCCGTCTGACAGGCTTTCATCGTCACAGGCCCCTTGTCCGTGGAACTGCACGCCACCACATGACTTGCCTGATATGGGATCAGGGAGATCAGATGCTTCGGACAGACCTCCACGCATTTTCCGCACGCCTTGCACTTTTCCTTGTCAACCTTCGCCACACCTTTCTCCACTTTGATCGCGTCAAAGGGGCATACCTTCACACAGGATCCATACCCCATACATCCGCTGTTACAGCTTTTGGGGCCGCCCCCGGGCACAAATGCCATGATCCGGCAATCCTCCGCCCCATTGTAATCATAATCCGCGCCCGCTTTTTCACAATCTCCCTGACAGTGCACAAACGCCACCATTCGTTTGGAGGCTGCCGCGCTGACCCCCATAATCTGCGCGATCTTGTTCCCCACAGGCTCTCCGCCCACGGGACAGGCGTTCACAGGCGCCTCGCCCTTCGCGATCGCCGCCGCCAGACCGGAACACCCCGCATAGCCGCAGCCTCCGCAATTATTCCCCGGCAGAGCAGCCAGCACGGCCTCTTCCTTCTCGTCCACTTCCACTTTAAACTTGATACCGGCTACACCGAGAAAGATGCCCACGAAAATACCGACCACGCCTACCACGGCCGCTGCCGCCAGGATACCCATCACACTCATACGCCGCTCTCCCTTCTATAATAGTCCTGAGAACCCACAAAAAGCGATCGCCATCAATCCCGCCGTCAACAGCACGGTGGGCATCCCCTGAAAGGACTCCGGGATATCGTTGTACTCCATTTTTTCCCGCAGTCCCGCCAATATCACAATGGCAATCGTAAAACCAAGCGCTGTGGCAAAGCCGTTCACGATCCCTGTCAGGATCCCGTACTCCTTCTGCACATTGGTGAGCGCCACGCCCAACACCGCACAGTTGGTCGTGATCAGCGGCAGATATACGCCCAGCGCCTCGTAGAGGGAAGGCATCCCCTTTTTTAAGAACATCTCCACAAACTGCACCAGCGCCGCGATCACCAGGATAAATACAATGGTGTCCAAAAATTCCAACCCCAGCCTCACCAAGATAAATTGATGGATCACACCCGCCACCGCGCTGGCCAAGGTGATCACAAAGATCACCGCCGTGCCCATGCCTGCTGCAGTTTTTACTTTTCTGGAGACGCCCAGAAAAGGACACAGGCCCAAAAATTGACTTAACACCACGTTGCTGACCAGAGAAGATCCCACAAGCAAGAGTAACAATTCTTTCACGCTATCCATCACCGCTCCTCCTTATCCAGATCCACAATTTCCACAACGTCCGCATGGTTCATGCCATCCGCAGTTTCAGCGTCCTCTTCCTTACGCGTGTCATAGAAGCGTCTGGCGCAGCCGGTGTCGGCACAGTTGAAACAATCCTCGCTGCACCCCGACTGTATCTTGTCAACCGTTTTCCCTTTGCGCTTTCCCCTGATCCTGACAATATTCTGCAGGGCGGTCAGCGCCGCCAACACAAAAAACGCGCCCGGCGCCACGCCGAATATATTGATGGTGGTAAAGGACTGCGGCATGATGTCCCGTCCAAAAAGGCTTCCCTGCGCCAGAATCTCTCTGACCGCGCCAATGCAAGTCAATGCCACCGTAAAGCCAAGTCCCATGCCCAGACCGTCAAACAGGGAGGGGATCGGCGGATTATCGTAAGCATAGCTCTCCGCTCTGCCGAGAATAATGCAATTCACCACAATCAGCGGGATATAGACTCCCAACGCCTTATTTAACGTGGGCAGATACGCCTCCAAAAGCAACTGTATCACCGTCACAAAGGAAGCTATGATCACGATAAAAGCCGGTATGCGGATACGGTTGGGTATCACTTTTCGCAACAGCGATATGATCAGATTGCTCATAACCAACACCGCAGTGGTGGCGAGTCCCATCCCCAGGCCATTCACCGCGTAGGTGGTGACAGCCAGTGTCGGGCACATCCCCAGCATCAACACAAAAGTAGGATTTTCCTTGACGATTCCATTATACAGTCTCTCTCCCGCTTTATTCATTGCCCGCACCTCCCTGTATCAATGCCTCGGCCACTCGCAGACCGCCGTTCACAGCTTCCGTGACCGCCCGCGTCGTGATGGTCGCCCCGCTGATCGCATCGATCTCGCTCTCCGATTGGCTCCCCGTCTTGGTATAGGTAAAGGCGTTCACCTGCCTCTCGTGGAACTGCGGCGCCAGCACGTCCTCCGCCTTCATGCCCAGTCCCGCCGTCTCCGAGATCTCCAGAATGGAAATATCTTTTAAGGTGCCATCCAGAGCGACCCCCAGATACAGCGCGATATTGCCGCCGTAACCCTCAGAGGTCACGGACTCGATCACATATCCCAACAGATTTTTGCCGTCGCCCATGGCCGCATACACCGTGCCGATACGCACGCCGTCCTCCGCAAGCTGCGCGCGCAGGGACTCTTCCGGCACATAGGATATCTCCTCAAATGCCGATGCCTCCCCAAATACCGCACGACACGCCTCCTGTATGGCTTTCTCCTCCTGCAGACGGATGGGTTCCTTGGTAAGCTCATACACAAATCCCAGCAACAGACCCGCTATCAGGGTAATGGCGAAGAGGATCCCCGCCTCCTTTAACATTACGCTCACATCGTCCTTTTTTCTCATGGCTTACCTCCGTTTTTGTATCCAAAGGGCGTAGGCTTTGTCACGCGCTCTATCAAAGGCACCAGCAGATTGCCAAGGATGATGGCGTAGGATACGCCCTCGGCTGCCGGCCCAAAAATACGAAAGATGCCAGTCATCACCCCCAGGAAAACGCCGAACAGATATTGCCCCTTTGCGGTGATGGGTCTGGTCACATAGTCGGTTGCCATAAAGAAAGCGCCCAGCATCAAACCTCCGCCGGCAAGCTGCGCGGACAGATAGGCGGGATCAAATCCTCTCCCGCCAAAAAGGCCTGTAAACAAGAGAAAACTCACAAGATAACTCCCCGGCACTCTCAGATCGATCACGCCCAGCAGGAGAAGAAAGCATGCGCCCGCCGCAATGGCGATCATGGAGGTCTCCCCAATGGTGCCGCCCGTGCGCCCGATCACCATATCCAGCACATTCACGCTCTCCCCTGCCTTCAAAGCCGCCAAAGGGGTGGCGCCTGTGTACGCGTCATATGTAAAGTCCGTCATTTCCATCGGAAAGGAAAGAAGCAGAAAACATCTCGCCGCCAGGGCAGGGTTCATAAAATTCTGTCCCAACCCGCCAAAGAGCATTTTGACCACCAATATGGCAAACACGCCGCCGAGCGCCGCCATCCATAAGGGAATCCCCACCGGCAGGTTGAGGGCCAGCAAAAGTCCCGTCACTACCGCCGACAGATCCGAGATGGTCTGTTTCTTTTTGTACAGTCCAAACAGAGCCTCCGTGAGAACCGTGCTGACGACCGTCACCAGAATCACGGCAATGGCTCTCGGCCCGAAATGAAAAATACCATATCCCGCCGCGGGCATCAGCGCTATGATGACCGCCAACATGATCCCGCTTGTGGATATTTTTGAACGAATATGCGGATTGGAAGATACCTTGAATCGTTGACTCATTCTTCTCGTCCCCCTGCTTCTTTTTCTCTATTTCTTTTTCACTATTTTTTCTTCTTTTTCGCCAGTTGAATCTTGCGCATGGACTTGATCTGTTGTGTCAGAGGCCGCTTGGCCGGACAGACAAAACTACAGCAGCCGCACTCGCAACATTCCATGCCATAGTTGGCAAGAAAAGCCTCCTCGTCAAAATGCTCCGCATAATCCGCCAGCTTGCTGGGCATCACTCTGCCGGGGCACACCTCCACACACCTTCCACAGTTGATACAAGGGCCCGGCTCCGCCTGCGCCACCTCGTCTTTTAAAAACGCCAAAAGCGCCGTGGATGTCTTGGTGGTGGGCACGTCCAACCCGAACATGGCAAATCCCATCATGGGGCCGCCGCACACGATCTTCTCCGGCTGTGCGACAAAACCGCCCGCCGCTTCCACCAGTTCCTGGTAGCTGGTGCCAATGCGCACACGGAAATTCTGCGGCTCTTTGATGGCATCTCCCGTGACAGTGACAATGCGCTCCATCAGAGGCCGTCCCTCCGCCACAGCGCGATAGACCGACACGATCGTATCCACATTGTTCACCACGCATCCCACATCCGCAGGCAGCATGGCGGAATTGATCTTCCTGCCGGTGACGACGTAGATCAGTTGTCTCTCCGCCCCCTGAGGATATTTGGTCATCAGCGGCTTCACACTGATGCGCGTCTCGTTTTGCGTCAGCTTTTTTAACACAGCGATGCAGTCCGGCTTGTTGTCCTCCACCGCCAAAATCCCCTGCGCCCTGTCAAAGAGGCGCAACAGGATCCTCAGACCTTCCACCAGTTTTTCCGGCTCCTCTATCATCCTGCGGTAGTCGGAAGTCAGATAAGGTTCACACTCCGCGCAGTTGGCGATCACATATTCTATTTTATCCGGCTCCTTGGGCGAAAGCTTCACATGGGTGGGGAAACCCGCTCCGCCCATGCCTACGATCCCTGCCTCTCTGACGATCTGCAAGATCTCCTCACGCGAAAGCTCCTCCCCGTCCTCACAGGGAACAAAACCCACATCCTCATATTGCCCATCATTTTCCACGACGATGCTCATGACCATGTCTCCGGTCACTACTCTTCTGGGTTCCACAGCCTTCACCACGCCGGACACGGAAGCATAGATCGGAGCCGACACAAAGCCGCCGCTCTCCGCGATTCTCTGTCCCATCAGAACACGCTCGCCCTTATTCACAATCGCATTGGCAGGCGCGCCGATATGCTGGGAAAGCGGATATACCAGTTCTCCTTGGGGCAACAGCTCCCGAATCGGCTTGTCTTTCGTAAGATCCTTGCCGTCATAGGGATGGATGCCGCCCACAAACGTCAACTTCGCCATATACTTCCATTCCTTTCTGAATATCATAATATATAGTTTAAATATACTATTTTTTTTTGCAAAATACTACTGTATTTTCAAATTTTATGCTATGATATATTTGGTAACGGCTATCAGTCTATGCCGCCAGATTGCAGACAGTGGGCGCACGAACGCCCGGAAATGAGGTATGCTATGAGAATTTCAGAAGAAACGATGGAGCAATTCGCCATATCCTACCCCCTGGAGAAACTGGCTCCTCCCGAGCAGATTTTATTTCTCGACATAGAAACCACCGGTTTCACGGCCAAATCCTCTTATCTCTACCTGATCGGCTGCGCGTATTATCGCATGGGAAGATGGCGCACGATCCAGTGGATGGCGGAAAACTACAACGAAGAGACCGCGTTATTGAACGCTTTTTTTAAGTTTGCGACACCCTACCGCTTTTTGATCCACTTTAACGGCAATAACTTCGATCTGCCCTTTTTGGTACAAAAGTGCAAACAGTTTGATCTGCCCTACTCCTTTGACCACTTTAAGGGCATCGACCTGTACAAAAGAGTTTCTCCCTACAAGTTTTTCCTGAAGCTCCCCAACTGTAAGCAAAAGACCTTGGAGCAGTTTTTGGGGATCAACCGCACGGACGTTTTTTCCGGCGGAGAGCTCATCGGCATTTACAACGATTATCTGAAGACCCCGTCCGAGTTCGCGGAGAAGTCCCTGTTTCTCCACAATGCGGACGATCTGAAGGGTATGCTGGAAGTGCTGCCCATGCTCGCCTACTACGACCTGTTCAACAAGAATGTGAAGGCAAAAAAAGTACAGGCCAACACCTACAAGGATTACAGCGGCAATAAACGCAGGGAGCTGCTGATCACGCTCACCCTGCCCACCCCTCTCCCCCAGCCCGCTTCGGCCTCCGCCAACAACTGTTACTTCCACGGCAGCGGCGACCAGGGAGCGCTGCGGATCCCGATCTATGAGGAGGAATTGAAATACTTCTACGCCAATTATCAGGACTACTACTATCTCCCTGCGGAGGATATCGCCCTGCACAAGTCCGTGGCGACCTTTGTAGACAAGGAGCACAGAGTCCAGGCGTTGGCGTCCAACTGCTACACCCGAAAGATGTCGCAATATCTACCTCAGTGGGAATATCTCTTCGAGCCTTTTTTCAAGAGAGAATACAAGAGCAGAGAGCTGTTCTTTGAGCTCACGGACGAGATGAAGCGCAACCGCGCAGGTTTTACCGCCTACGCCAACCACATCCTCTCCATGATTGTATCGTCTTTTTAAATAAAAATGATTTTTTTATATAAAAATCAAGCAAATAGGCAATTATCCTTGTAAAACAGGGCATTTCCCCGCAT
>JAMPHU010000031.1 GCA_023663225.1 Candidatus Gastranaerophilales bacterium | reverse complement strand
CCCTTCAATCCATCCTCAAACCCGCTATTTTCCAACATTTCCGCAAAGAGTTGAGATACTGCCGTGGCACACGAAAAGCATCTTAATCATCTATTTTAAACTCCTTGCATAAGTTGGTTTATCGTGGTTTTTCTTGACTTTTGGGGCGTTTCAGGGCTTTCAGGAATTTTCCCGGCTCATCCGGTTTTTCGGCATATCCTGGCTTATCCCGGCATATCTTGGCGCTGAAAAGTGGTAAAAAAGTAGTAAATTGAAAATTTGTACTACTCGGCTTTTCAGGCGTTGCTTACCTTTTTCATTTCCCTGCTCGCGTCCTCATAGCCGATATGCGTGTAAGTGTTCAACGTAACGCCAATGTCTGAGCGACCCATAATGTACTGCAGTGTTTTGGGATTCATGCCACTGTTTGCCATGCCCTGTCCCTGAAGCTTGGCCTGGAACTTGTCTGTGGGACTGCTTTCCTAAAGCAGTCCCACAAGCATATTCTTTCAGCGATTATCCATTTAAGATCCAGGCAACATTCTTTATATATTACTCTCTACAGATTCTGCCTTATAATCCGTGTAATGATCCCCACAGTCACACCCCGCTTCTCGTCGATCTTCGTCACAGCAAAGCTCACATCATCCTTTTCCCTGACATTCTGTAATCATAGCAGGCGTGGACCACCGCATTGACGCCGTTCGACAGCCGGATATAGACCACCCCTTTATGCACGTCTGTCACCTTTCCGGCATACTTGCTCTGAACACGGCACTTTTTCAGGTTTTCATGGTGTGTGTCCTGGGTCACGCTCTTGGCATCTGCCTTAACGCCCATATCCTCCAGGCTGTCGCGCCGCACACTTAAGATATTTTATAGTTTCAATCTTACTTTGAAGTGAAATCTATCTTACTCTTTTGTAAGAATGATCACCATATAAAAAACTGCCCTCTAACGAAAATTCATTAAAGAGCAGCTTTTTCTTTAACATGGTTATTGTTGTGATTTTATTGTGTCTACGATTGCTATTTTACTGATTTGCTTAATCGGGCGTCTAATTGCGATTGCAGCCGATATAAGGCATAACAGAACAATCAGCAATAATGAGCTAATAGGAACAGTCCAATTTGTTCCCCATTTGTCAGCAATTAAAAATTGAAACATCATTTTATTAAGGGGTACTCCCAAAACACACCCTATGATACACCCTAACATGGCATAGGTAGCAGCTTCGGCGGCAATCATTTTGTATAGCTGATTCATACCCATACCAATAGCACGCATGATACCATATTGTTTTGTTCGGGAAGCTACGCTGGCGTTCATACTGTTAAAAATGTTAAATACAGTTATCAAGGCGATAATAATTAAAAAACCATAAATAAAAATTGCACCCGTATAATATGAGCTTTGCGATTCAGAATTTGAAAGCCTTTTGTCCGAAACGTAGCTATCGTTTGGAAACATATTTCGGATAGCGGAAACGGTATCATCATTTTGCGTATCGGAAAGCTGAACGTCAATCGTTACATATCCTAAATCCCCTTGTCAACAGATGATTTGGATTCTGCATGAACAAACATAATAATTTGTATTCTATTAAAGTAAGCTCTAATAGAATGTCATTTTTCCAGACAAGACGCTCTGCTATATCTATCTTGATACCATTTGCTTCTAAAACGGTATCCGCTTGTGAGAATTTCAAGGAACGACGTAATAAGGCTTTGATTCTCGAAAGAAGTTCATTCAGCTTAAATGGTTTTGTAATATAATCGTCGCCACCCATATCAAGTCCCTTAACGATATTAACTTCTGCGTCAGACGCAGTTAAAAAAATAATTGGAACTGTAGATCGTTCTCGTGCTTCACTACAAATATCAAAACCCGTTCCATCTGGTAACGTGACATCTAACAAAAGTAAATCGTATTGATTGTTTTTAAAGAGAGGTAATGCTTCTTTTACCGTCCTTGCAATATCAACGATATATCCATTTGCTTCCAAAGTATATTTTAATCCGTCTATTAAACTCAAATCATCTTCAACGTACAGAATATTACTCATGTAAATTCTCCTTTCTTTTTTTCATCCTGCCGTCAGCGGGCTTCTCTGCGTCTTTTGGTATCAGCCACATACGGCTGAATTTTGCTACACCGGGTATGCCGCTTTCCTCGCATAGTTTACCTTGTTTGGGATGTCTTCCATGGGAAGCACATCCTGAATCAGTACAATATGCGTTAAGACGTGAATGTATGCAGATAGAAACAAAACTGTTGCTTCAAATTGCAACAGTTGAAGGATGTTATCCTGATCTTGTCCAGGCACTCCAAAACAAAGGTCTACTCGACAATGAATACGAATATTGTAAATGCCCAATTACTGGTGATAACATTCAATATTCTGAATTCGAAGACGATGTTTTAAATCCAACTAACAGAAAATCCAAATTCCAAGTTGGGCATTTAAATCCACTAAAAAAGAATGATGCTGACAGCGAGGCAAGCGGACATTCTGCTGATAACATATATATGCTAACCGCCCAGAGCTAAAATCATATTGCATTTAAAAGCACTCTACCAAAAGTAGAGTGCTTTTATCCATCATCTTCAACATTTTTGTCACATTCATCACGCCGGCAATTCGAATTTGGCGATCAGCGCATCCAAGGAAGCCGCCTGTGCCGACAACTCCTGACTGGTTGCGGAAGATTCCTCTGCAACCGCCGCGTTGGTCTGGATGACATCCGAAATCTGGTTTACGCCTTCCTCCGCCTCTTTCATCGTCGAAGCCTGCGTTGCGGAGACAACGCTCAGCTCCTTGGAGGAAGTTGCGACCTTTCTGATTCCGTCTACCACGGACGCAATGGAAGCCACCGCCCGATCTGCCACTTTATTGCCATTTTCAATCTCTTGCATAGCGCCCTCTATCAAGGCTCTGGTATCTACCGCGGACTTGCTGCTCTGATCCGCAAGCTGTCTGATCTGATCTGCCACTACCGCAAATCCTCGTCCCGCATCTCCTGCTCTTGCAGCCTCAATCGAAGCATTCAGGGAGAGCAGATTCGTCTGGGAAGCTATGCTCTCGATCTCGGAAATGATATTGCCGATCTTCTGGGAAGTCTCATTGATACGCGCCATAGCCTCAACCATTTCCCGCATGTCTTCGCTGCTGTGGTTCGCCACATCAGCGTACCGCTGCGACTCGTGATATGCTTCCTCTGCGGAAGCGGCAGCCTTCGTCGCGGCATCCGCGATCGTTATGATCGTCGCCTGCAGTTCCTGTACTGCGCTTGCCTGCTCCGTAGCGCCCTCCGCGAGGCTCTGAGAAGTCTCTGCCAGGTTATCGGAACCGGCCAAAACCTGCACCGAAGACTCGCCGATAAATTTGATCGTAGCCACCATGCCGTCTCTGAGCTTTCTGGAAGACTCAAACAACTGTCTAAACTCACCCACATACCGAGAATTGTCCTTCGACCGGACGGTATAATCGCTCTCTGCCATCCTGGCCAAAATCTGCTCCATATCGGCAATAATGAAGTCCAAAGACTCCGCCATATCCGTGGCCGCCGTAATCATATCCGCCACCTCGTCCGTGGTACTCACGGTCGGGAACGGACTGAACAAATCACCCTTGGCAAAACTCTCCAACCGATCCCCAAGCTGATTCAAAGGTACTGCAATGCCCCTGGCAATATTGGCGCCCATACGGATGGAGAAGGAAATCGCCACGATGATCACCGCCACGATCGCCACGATCAAAACGAGCGTCACGATCCCCATGGTCGTCTCCACACTGTTGCCCCGCTCAACCTTCACATCCATAATGGAGGTCAGTTCCTCATAGATACTGTCAAACATGGGAGCCAGCTCTTCCATTGCTCTGGCCTGTGCAAGCTTGCTGGCTTCCGAATCCTCCACAGCTCCCTGCTCCAAAATATCATTCTCGAGAACCCAATAATCCTCCAAATTACTGATCAGATTGCTGTAAATCTTTTTGTTGGTTTCCGACACCATGGAACTTTCCAGTTCTGCAAAGCTTGCGTTGAACAGCTCCACATTCTCATCGTGCACAATTCTCATGCTCTGAATGGACGCCGCATCCTCATAGCCGATACAGCCTCTAAGCGCAGATCTGCTCTCCGAAAAATAAGTCATACACTTGCCCACATCTCCCTGGGCAAAACCGTAATCCACCAAAGCGCCTGCATAGACCTGCGATACCACGATCAAAGCGATCAACACCAACACCGCCACCGCCGCCGGAATACTCGACGAGATCACAAACCCGCGCACCAGACGCTCCTTGATCCGATATTTACTCAACTTCTTGGACATTTCTTTTTCCTCCCTGTATTTTGCCATAGAATTCGTTGAAAGTAACCCCTAATTCTCGTTCAGACTAAAACTTGAAAACTGTCTTCCCACCACATTCTACCGCAACACAAAAAGGTATACATAAAATGATCCTGATATTACGCAATTAAGGCAAAGCCGGCAATCTTCCATGGCTCTTATCTGATTTATTTTCCATTGTAAACCACAACTTCAATTTAGTCAACAGAAAATGTAAACCGAGCAGAAAAAATAGTAATTTTTTCCTATGCCAAGACCTCCCGATACACCCGCAAAACATTCTCCTCAAAAATTTTGTCCAACTCCCGCTCCGTGTAACCGTTCTTTTTCAAAGCCTGCCACAAAAGCTCCATACTCTCCGCCCCCGGCAGGGCCTCGTTCGTCTCGATCCCGTCAAAATCGCTTCCCAGTCCCAGGATATCCATGCCTCCCACATCTGTGATATATCTGGCATGGCGCACCACATCTTCTATTTCGCCGCGGTTAGGCTGCCCTGACGATGGCTCCCGCAAAAAGTCCTTGCAGAAATTCAGTCCCGTCACACCGCCCCGTTCTCCCAGCTTCTTCAGCATATCGTCCGTCAGGTTGCGGGCGTTGGGGCAGACTCCCCTGGCATTGGAATGGCTGGCCACAAAGGGTTTTCTGGTATGCTCAAACACGTGATAGAAACCGGCGTCCGAGAGATGGGACACATCCACGATCATTCCCATATCCTCCATCTCTCCCAGAAAGGCGATCCCCTTCTCCGTCAGTCCGTCCCGCACATTGCCCCTGCGGAAGGCCTCCGCGAAAACTTCCTGCTCCACATTCCTCTCCTGCATCTTGTGGATCTCGCACATGTCCAGATTGGGATATCCCAGCTCATTGGGATAATTCCAGGTCAGCGTCAGCATCCGCACGCCCATACGGTACAATTCCCGCAGTTTCTCCACTTCGCCCTGACATACCGCCCCTTCTTCCACAGTAAGCAGCGCGGACATTTTCCCAGCCGCGCGATTGGCGGCGATATCCGCAAAACAAGATACCGGCGCGATCAGATCCTCATTTTGCGCAAGCTCCCTCTGATACAGTTCGTACAGTTCGCACACTTTTTGCCAGGGATCCACACAGGCGCCCGTATCCACGAACAACGCAAAATTCTGCAACAGATATCCGCTCTGCTTCATGCGAACCAGATCCACCTGAAGGCAATTCCTCCGCAGAGATTCCCCGCAGGACACGACATAGCGGGAACCCACAGGGTTTCCCGCTATTTTATTCCACAACTCCAGTATGGTATCACAGTGCATATCTACGACAGCCATTGCCCGTCCTCCACATCATCCATTTCCGTCTCTATATTAGAATATTCTTCACCGTCCTTAAGTGTACCAACCGCCGCAAAGGTATTGCTGACCACATGCTCCTTCAAAAAATCTTTCCAGAGTTGAATATATTGTGCCTTCAAATGTACACCGTCGAAAGTGTAGGTCGGTTCCATTCCGCCGGTCTCGTCACAGACTACCGGATTGACATCCAGGTAGTAGGAAGTCACGTTGTCAACCATGGCCGCCAATCCCTCATTTCTGACCTCGATCGCCTCATTATTGATATAGTCGCCCTGACCGGAACGTTCCGCAGTCACCTTCATAATCCCCTGTATATAGAGGATCGCGCCCGGCTGCAGCTCGTGGATACGCTCTATCACCTCCGCATACTTCTCCAAAAAAGTCTCCGGCGTGCCGGTGCCCAGCTCATTGATCCCTACCATCAGATAGATCTCGCTATACTGCCTCTCCGCAAGCGCCTCCTCTATAGTCAGTTTCCTGGGAACGCCGTCTATGTCCACCGCAGAGACGACGGTCTCCAACAGCTTGTAGATCGTCAGTCCTGTCTCCGCATAAAAAGTGGAGATCTCTTCCAGTCCGCCGTACTCGAACATTCCCACCGTGCGGGAATCCCCGATGAAAAGCGCATCCGCAAAATAATCGTCCTCCACCTGCGTGTAAAGGATCTCCGAAGGGTCTCTGTAATCCGGCACGGTATCAGGCGCAATATTTCCCTCCTCTAAAGAACCATTCTCTCCGGTTGCGCCCTCCTCGGCTCCAGCGTTCTCTCCCGCCCCAGCGCTCGCAAGGCTCTCCACCCCCGATTCGCCATCCGGCCCACTCTCCAATCCGCTGTCTCCGGGCGTCACCTGACCGGAACCTGTCTCCGTGTTCTCCGCCGGATTTTCAGCCTGCGTAAAAGCAGGCTCCGACGCCACCTTCGCCCTCACCCAAGTATACAACTCATCCAAAGGCGCCGCATAGATGCGCTCCGGATCCAAAAAAGTCATATAAAATATGCCGCATAAGATCAACATGATCAAAAAATTCCACTTCCCTGCGGACTTTTTTTTCGTACCCATGATAACCTCCAACTTTCATACTTCAATCCATGGTACAACAGTCAACAACCCCGATGCGAGCATGGCACTTGCTCATTACTCGCAAGAATCAAAAATGGCGATACATAAAAGGATTGTTACCTTCTATACTGATTCTCCACACACACAGCCAAAACAAGATCACCAGCGCCATCTCTCCGAACCAGGTATCCTTTAGCTTCCTGTAGACCTTCTCCACCAGGGGCGTGCACCCCACAAAAGCGGCGACAAACAGATACCAGTATTGTTGCAGCGCGTCTATCCAATCTCCGGCGCGCACATTGATCCCTGCTGCCACACCGAACATCCTGCCCAGACAGATCTCCAACTGTCCCATATCTGTGATGGCAAAACACATCCAAGTCACAGGAATCACCGCCCACAGATACAGATGGGGCAGCACCTTCAGCCGCTTCCCCCAACCCGTTTTGGCCAACTGCCGCTCTATGACGATGCAAGCCCATAACATGCCGCCCCACAATAAGAAATTGGGCGTAAAACCATGCCACAGGGAAGTCAAAAACCACACAAACAACAGATTGAGCGCCGTGCGCAGCTCCCCTTTCCTGCTGCCGCCCATGGGAACGTACACATAGCGGCAGAACCATCTCCCCAAGGTGATATGCCATCTGCGGTAAAACTCCCGCACCGTCCGCGCCATATAGGGCATATGAAAGTTGTCGGGCAATTCAAAGCCTAGCATCCTGCCCAGCCCCGAAGCCATGAGGGAGTACCCGTAGAAGTCAAAGTAAAGCTGCAGGGAATAGGCGATGGCTGCCAGCCACACCATACCGGTGGACAGACTCACAAAACCGATGGTCTGCGCCTCATGCCAAAGGATCCCGATCCTGTCCGCAAGAAGCACCTTTGACACCAACCCCATCACAAACAACTTCAGTCCGCTTTGAATCCCTTCCGCCGTACAGGTTCTCCTCTCCAGATCGCGCTTGACATCACCAAGACCGAAGATCGGTCCGGAGACCATGCGGGGAAACATGGTGACATAGGTGGACAGCCTGACAAACGAAAACTCACGCAGCACATCTCCTCTGTACACGTCGATCAGGTAGGACAAGATCTGAAACGTGTAGAAACTGATCCCGAGCGGCAGCGTCACGCTCCATCCGCCCGCATCCGCCGTCTTGTAAAACACCAAAACACTCAGGTTCCCTATGATAGCGGCGGCAAGCAGCATACGCTTTCTCTTATAAAATTTACTGTTTTTATTTTTACGCTTTTTCTTTCCTCCCACGCCCAAATGCAGGCCCACAAAGTAATTGGCCGCAAGCGACACCAGCAAAAGCGCCAAATGGCGCGAATCACCATACGCATAAAAAAATAAGCTCCCTAGTAACAGAACGACATTCTTATATTTTGAGGGTGTCACTCCATAGAGAATAAAGAAGATGGGAAGAAAAAAAAGCAAGAATCCAATACTATTGAATATCAAGGATCATCACATCTTTCATCTCTTCTATATTATATATAGTATCGCGCTTTTAGACACAATACAACAAAATTTTTCTTAATTTTGCCTCTCCAATTTGTTACATATTTGTATTATTTTTGTAAAATGTTTTGCCTTTCCCGACTCTTTGATTTACAATAAAAGAAAAGACAAAAAAGCGAGGCGCCACAAAGTTATGAAAGAACAACTCTACACGATCCCGTTAAACGATGCGGTAAACGCGAACGATGAATGTCCCTTTTGCTATATTGAGCGCAGTATTGAACAAGATCTGCTGGACTTCTGCCTGGGTTCCGGCTCCTCTTACATGGAATCGGATATCCGCGACATGACTGACAAGGCAGGGTTTTGCCGAGATCATTTCCAGAAAATGTTCAGCTACGGCAATACCCTGGGGAACGCCTGGATCCTGAAAACCCATTATCTGCGCATGATCGGCGAGATGCAGCGCACTTTTGAAGGTTTCCGTCCCGGCAAGACCTCCCTCAAAGACAAGCTGCGGGGGAAAGCAGCCGAGGGCAACGCCATCGGCATGTGGGTGCGGGAAAAAGAAGAATCCTGTTATATCTGCAAACAGTACAAGGATACCTACGCCCGCTACCTGGACACCTTTTTCTGGCTCTTTAAGCAGGATCCTGCCTTTCGGGACAAGATCACAAACGGCAAAGGCTTTTGCCTGCCGCATTTCGGGGATCTGTGCGAAGCCGCAGATGTGAAATTGAACGACAAAGAACGGGCAGATTTTTACGCAAGCGTCATGCCGCTCATGGAAAACAACATGAAGCGCATCGCGGAAGATGTAGCCTGGATGGTGGAAAAATTTGATTACCGCAACAAAGACGCCGACTGGAAGAACTCCAAGGACGCTATACAGCGCGGTATGCAGAAATTGAAGGGCGGCTATCCCGCCGATCCGCCCTACCAGATGAGCAAGTAAATGCGGCAGACACAGTCAGTCAAAAAAGGCTCGTCTTTTGGACTTCATCTGCGGACCAGCGCCTTCATCATGTCCAGATAACCCGTTATCTCGTCATAGAGCATATCGGGTTGAAAGGATGCGTCCTGAAAACGCTCTGTCATAAGTCCGTTTACGGTCAAATCGATCATTTTCCACAGCTTTTCTCCGCTCACTCCCGCAGGCAGGCCGCTAAAGTCTGCCTGTCTGTGGATGGCATCATAGACGGCGAGCATGTCGCCCCGCTTCCCCTCCACAGCCAACAGGACCTCGCTCACGTCCTCCGACAGGGAACGGTTCAAAAACTGCTGCATATATGGATAGCCGCGCATTGCGTGGAGTCTGGCCGTCTCAATCTGTTTCATCAACTCAAACATGTCACTCTCCCCGGCGTTCACCGCGGTATTCAGCTCCAACGTCATATACCGCACGCTATAGTCATACACAAAGGTATATACGCCCAGCTTGCTGCCAAAATAGTGAAACAAAAGCCCCTTGCTGATCGCCGCCTCACGCACGATATCGTCCGTGCTGGCATGGCGGTATCCGTTCAAAGCGAACAATTTCAGCGCCGCATTGATCATTCTGTCCTGCTTTTCCTTTTTCAGGTCAAAAAACTTGCCATTCATGTAGCTTTTGCTCCTATCTTCCGTATGACCCAAACGGTCAAAACCATAATCGGTTCACTTGCTAGTGTAACACACTCTCCCTTTTGTTTCAAGCAAGGAGAAAAAATCATAATTTATTTAAAAAAATTTTATACATAATCTCTTTTCATTTCCATAAAATAGTATTATTATACAAGTATAAGGATGAAACGGAAAGGAGTAACCATGGCCAAAAAATTCGGTAAATTTTTACTTTTTACTGCCACAGTCGGAGCTGCCGCTGCTGCAGCCGCTTACTATCTGCAGAAGAAGGATCTGCTCTCATTCTCTGATCGGGATGAGGACGACGACTACGATGATTTCAGCGAGGACACAGACGAGCAGAACGAGTCCTCCCGCAACTACGTGCAGCTCAACCCCACCGGCAAACAGGAGGAAGGCACTCCCGCCACAGAGGCAGCGGAGCAATCCGCCAAGGCAGAAGACGACTCGACAGACAAGGATGCTTTCACCCCTCTTGCAGAAAATGCTCCCAGAACTTCCGTCAAAAAATCAGAGGAGACGGTGGAGGAGTTCTTTGACGAGGAGGACGCCGCTGATGAGGATGCTCTCTTAGAGGACAACAACTGATCAGTCGGCTTTTGCGCTGTGATGAACATGCTGTAACGAACACTCTAAACGACGGACGTATGGGTTTGATTCCCATGCATCCGCCGTTTTTATCTTTCCATCTCCTTTTTTCTTACGCCGATATCTCTGACTATATCTATATTTCTGACTGTATCTATAGCCATGCGCCCTTCAAAAGCTCTACGCCCGTCTCGATCTCTCGATCATCCAATCCCCCAAAACCTAACAGCACCGTCCCCTGTCCCGCAGAAGGAGTCACCATATAGTCCGACAGCCCATACACCTTCACCTGTCTGTGGGCCGCAGCCCCAAGTAACTCCGCCTCGGACTTCTGATCCTTCGACCGCAGCACCAGATGCAGTCCCGCATCCTCGCCGGATATGTCAAAACATTTCAAAAAAGGCTTCAGACATTCCAACAAAAGATCATGCTTGGCACGGTATCGCTTGCGCATTTTATTCAAATGCCGCTCAAAATATCCGTCTCGTATAAACTCGTTCAAGATCCTCTGGTCGATACGTGACACTGTGCAAGAATAAAGCCGCCCATTGTCCAGATAGCGTTCCCACAACTCCTGGGGCAGCACCATATATCCCACACGGATGGCCGGCGCAACGGCCTTGGAAAAGGTTCCCATGTAGATCACTTTCCCGTGTTCATCCAAAGATTGCAGGGCGGGAATCGGTTTCCCCCGATAGCGAAACTCACTGTCATAATCGTCCTCGATCAAATATCTGCCTTTCACCTGACCTGCCCAGCGCAAAAACTCTGTCCTCCTGCCCACCGACATCACAACCCCCGTGGGAAACTGGTGGGCGGGCATAAGGTAGGCGGCATCCGCCTCTCTCTCCAGATGCTTTGGCGTGCTCATACCGTTTGCATCCGCATCCACAGTCGCAATCTCATAGCCAAAGGACTGGAAAATGCGATACGCCTTCTTGTATGTGGCATTCTCCATGACAATGCACGCATCCCGCCCCAACAGCTTTTCCAACAACATCAGCAGATAATCATGCCCCGCGCCCACCACGATCTGTTCCGGCGCACAGTTGACGCCGCGCGAAGAATGAAGATATCTGCTGATCGTCAGCCGCAGATCGTAATCTCCCTGCGGTTCTCCCTGAGAAAACAGCTCGCTGTTACCGTCGTTCAATATATTTTTCGTGATCCGCTTCCACACACCAAAAGGAAAACCGGACATATCAATGCCATTGGGGGAAAAATCATACTGATAGGGATTTGCAGCATGTGGGGCCGCCTCGTTTTCTCTCTCCGAAGCGGTTCGGGGGCGCTCCACCGTCCCCTCCCCTTCTATGTCCAAAATATTCTCCAGAGAACACACAAAATAACCCTTGTAAGGGCGGGATTCCACATAACCCTCGCTCAAGAGCTGATCGTAGGCATAGTCCACAGTACTTCTGGACACCTGAAGATATTCCGCCAGAGAACGTGTGGAGGGAAGCCTCTCACCTGCCAGAAGCTTCCCCTCCTTTATTTCCTGTCTGATATGTTCATAAATCTGCTGATACAGACACTTCCCGCCGCCTGTGTCAAGCTGTATGGTCATGTCATACATTCCAATATCCTTCATCACGTACTATTTGTTTTTGAGCGCCGCTAAGATCTGCTCCTTTAAGTCTCTCGCCTTATCCTTCATACGGGCATTGGTGGCGGTTGAAGTGAGAATGGCTCCCACAAGCTTGCTGGCCACATCGTACTTCTTAAAGTGCATAGCCAACTGCGCCAACAAATAGTTCATAGTAGTCTCATCCATGCCGCATATCGGGAAATTCTCGCTCCGCAGGGCCTCTTCAAAACCGTTGTAGGCATTTAGAAGGGAATCTTCCTCCGTCGCCTTCAATTCCTCCAACTTGTCAGCTCCCTCCTCGGACTCCTGATAGCCTCTCACCAGCCACGCACTCTTCAAACAGATATATGCTTTTTCGCTTGCTTTCGCCCGTTTTACCATAGCATTGGCCAGGCAGAGCTGATACCGCTCAAAAGCCTCCTCAAAGGTATAGATCTCACCCTGATGGGCCTTCAACTTCACATTTTTACTGATCCCTTCTTTGATCAGCTTCGCCTGCACGGAGGTCATATTGGAAAAGAATCTGCTCAGCGCCGCATAACCGCAATGAGGGCAAAGGATCACTTCATACTTTGTCGAATCGATCCCCTCATACTTGGGACGCAGATCCCAATCCGAGCCGATCAGTTTCGCCTTGCCCGTCTTCATAATCTTGCTGGAAAAACGTTCGTTACAGACGGGACATTCGAAAGTCTTTTCGTAGATCATGTCCTTTTCCAGCACCGTCGGCGCTTCCTTCACCTGCGGCTTTACTTCCTTTTCCTCTTTTTCATCATTCTCCGCATAGATATCGGCGTTTGCGAGGTTTTTCAACCCCAATCCGCCTAATCCTGACAACAATCCTGCCATTTTACCATCTCCTTCTTTATTTTCAATACTGCTTTTACCAAGCGTTACTTAGGTAACACGTAAGAACTCTTTAACGACACAATGCGGTTAAAGACCAACTTATCTTTGGTGGAATCTTTACAATCCACACAGAAAAACCCCTGTCGCACAAACTGAAAGCTGTCATACGCCTCCGCGTCGGCAAAGTCCGGCTCCAGACGACAATCCTCCATAACGGTGAGAGAGTTCGGGTTCAGATTCAGACTGCCGTCCTCGTTGTAAACACCTTTCTCCTCGTCAATGATATTCTCGTACAGCCTCGCTTCCGCTTTGATGGCGTGCGCTGCCGAAACCCAGTGGATCGTGCCCTTGACCTTGCGGCCGTCAGGACTGTTGCCTCCCTTGCTCTCAGGGTCATAGGTGCAATGAACCTCCGTCACCCTGCCGTCCGCGTCCTTCACGCAGCCTGTGCAGGTCACAAAATATCCGTTCATCAGGCGCACCTCATTGCCGGGAAAGAGCCGAAAATATTTCTTCGGCGGCTCCTCCATGAAGTCCTCTCGCTCAATATAAAGCTCTCTGCCAAAAGGCACCTGACGGCTCCCCAACGCCTCATTCTCCGGATTGTTGACAGCCGTGACATATTCCGTCTGCCCTTCGGGGTAATTATCGATGATCAGCTTCACCGGATCCAAGACCGCCATCATTCGAGGTTTTTTCGCTTTCAGATCCTCGCGGATACAATACTCCAGCATGGCATAGTCCACGGAAGACTGACTCTTGGATATACCGCACAGCTCCACAAACATTTGGATGGACTCCGGCGTAAACCCTCTGCGGCGCAGCGCCGCAATGGACACCAGCCTGGGGTCATCCCAGCCATCCACGATCCCTTCTTCCACCAACTTTTTGATATAGCGTTTGCCCGTCACCACATTGGTTAGATACAACTTGGCAAACTCAATCTGCCTGGGGGGGTTAGGGTATTCCAACTCTCTCACCACCCAGTCGTACAGCGGCCTGTGATCCTCAAACTCCAGCGTACAGATAGAGTGTGTGACACCTTCAATGGCATCCTCGATGGGATGCGCAAAATCATACATCGGGTAAATGCACCAAGTATCCCCCGTGTTGTGATGTGTCATATGCGCCACGCGATAGATCACCGGATCCCGCATGTTGATATTGGGGGAAGCCATGTCGATCCGCGCGCGAAGAACCTTCTCCCCGTCCGCAAACTTCCCATTCTTCATCTCCTCAAAGAGCTGCAAATTCTCCTCGACACTGCGCCTGCTGCTCGGATCCTCCCTGCCGGGTTCCGTAAGGCTCCCTCTGTACTCTCTGATCTGATCCGCGGTCAGGTCGGACACATACGCCTTCCCCTTTTTGATCAGCTTGACAGCAGCCTCGTACATCTGTTCAAAATAGGCCGAAGCAAAAAAGAGTCTGTCCTCCCAATCAGCGCCCAGCCATCTCACATCCTCCTCGATCGACTGGACAAATTCCATCTTCTCCTTGGTCGGATTGGTGTCGTCGAAACGGAGATTAAATTTCCCGCCGTATTGCTGCGATAGTCCATAATTTAACAAAATCGACTTGGCATGACCGATGTGCAGATAGCCGTTCGGCTCAGGGGGGAAGCGAGTATGCACGGTATCGTACACGCCCTCCGCCAGATCCTTGTCGATCATCTGCTCAATAAAATTTCTGCTCTCCTTTTCACCCATGACACGGATACCTCTCATTCAACAACTGCTCTGCCTACTATTGTAACATAGAAGCGCGGAATTATAAACCATTATTTTTTAGAATATAACAGTTCGGCCATGAAATGATATGTAAGCTGTGCGTGGGCGCTTGCGCACAAAGCACTGATTCCATATCATTTCATGAGCGGAGCGCCCTCACATGAAATAAAAGGTGAGCCGCGGATGCGGCGACGGCTGCGAAGCAGACGCTTTTATGAATGGGAGGGGCCGAACTGTTACCAGTTCAATGGTGGAACAGCCTGATTCCCGTAAAGGCCATCACCATATCATACTTGTCGCAACATGCTATCACCGCGTCGTCCCGCACGGAGCCGCCGGGTTGAGCGATATATTTCACGCCGCTCTTATGCGCCCTCTCAATATTGTCGGAAAAAGGAAAGAACGCATCCGAACCCAATGTCACATTCTGCATCTGGTTCAGCCAGGCTCTTTTCTCTTCTCTTGTAAATATGGGCGGTTTCACCTTAAAAGTCTTTTCCCACACGCCGTCGGCCAGCACATCCATGTACTCGTCACCCATGTAGACGTCGATGGCATTATCTCTGTCGGCTCTGCTCAGTCCATCTACAAACTGTAACCCCATCACCTGTGGAGACTGACGTAAAAACCAATTATCCGCCTTGCTGCCCGCCAGACGGGTACAGTGGATTCGAGACTGTTGTCCGGCGCCGATACCGATGGCCTGTCCGTCCTTCACATAACAGACAGAGTTGGACTGGGTGTATTTTAACGTGATCAGGGCGATCTTCATATCGATCAGCGCACTGTTCGGTATTTCTTTGTTTTGTGTGACGATATTGTCCAGCAGACCGCTATTTACGTTCAACTCATTCCTGCCCTGCTCAAAGGTGATACCGTAAACTTGCTTTTTTTCCACAGGGGCAGGCTGATAGGCGGGATCAATCTGGATGACATTGTAGCCACCCTTTTTCTTTTCTTTTAACAGCACAAGCGCCTCCTCGGTGTAGCCGGGGGCGATACAGCCGTCGGACACCTCTCTCTTAATCAGTCTGGCCGTATCCGCGTCGCACACATCGGACAGTGCGATAAAATCTCCAAAGGAGGACATTCTGTCGGCTCCTCTGGCTCTGGCGTAAGCACATGCCAGAGGGGACAGCTCTCCCAGATCATCCACCCAATAGATCTTGGCCAGGGTATCATCCAGAGGAAGTCCTACCGCCGCTCCCGCGGGAGACACATGTTTAAAGGAAGCTGCTGCGGGCAGGCCGGTGGCCTCCTTCAACTCCTTCACCAACTGCCAACCGTTGAAAGCGTCCAAAAAATTGATATATCCGGGTTTCCCGTTCAGCACAGTGACAGGAAGCTCGCTGCCGTCCTCCATGTAGATCCTGGAAGGCTTTTGATTCGGGTTACATCCGTATTTCAATTCCATCTCTTTCATCTTGTATTCTCCGTTTTCTATATAATATTATATCTTTTGCTTGTTACATCTTTATATGCTATATCCTTTTTCTTAATTTTACGTCCCTTCATCTCCCTAGCGTGACAATTTACTTGACATTTTTATTCACAATCCTGGTACGGTACTCACCCGTGGCGATGTCTATGTACCGCACAAAGAGGGACACCTTGTTGTCCTCATTCAGGCTGTTCCAGACCATCTCGATAAAAGCATCCATGTCATCCAAAATCTCTACAAGCTTGGGTTCTCCCGAAAAGCTGGGGAGCGGATTGCCGTCGTGCATGTAGGTATGGATAAAATGTCCCTCTCCCGGTAAGGGGTTCTCGTAGGCATAGGTAAACCGCAGACAGGAGGAAGGGTCTCCATGATTGCTCTTTAAAATGGACATGGCATAGCTGTATCCGCCGTCTTTCAAATGCATGATACCGGAGATACGAGGCGTATAGTTGGGCGCATCCGGCTCAAACTCTCTGCTCCGAAGAGACTGCTCGAACGTGAGCTGTCTGTCCATTCCCTCGTAGATCGTGTCCGTCTGATCCCCGTTGGTCACGATCGTCTTGTTGCCCAACACCCTCACAGGAGCGTAGATGACCAGGCTGGGATCCTCCAGCTTGTCCGGATCAAATGCCTTGGTGCGAATCCCTTCGCCGTCCTCCACAAAAACACGATTGCGGCTGTTTACGCTCCTTCCCATAATGAAGTAGGCCACCACCGCATATCTGCCGCTCCTTGACTCTCCAATGACGATGCCCCTCCCCGGGTATGCATTACTTTTCAATTCCTGTTCCAGTGAGATCATACTGTTTCCTCCTAACGAATCTATAGATGGTTGATTGTGAAACTCGCTTCTTTGTGATTCTTCTGTCAAAAAAACACCTGCGCACCACAATAAGCGATGCCCAGGCGGTCGGCTCATGCCTGCTGCGCTCCCCGTGGGTGATCCCACTTTTCCGCCAGTAACGCAGCTCATAGTTCTATCTTACATGTTTTGTCTTGGTTTGGCAAGTATTAAAATGGGAAAGATGAGTCATCACTTATAAAACTGAAAGGCAAAAAGCAATGCCAAAATAGAAACTCCATCTTTTGTTTCATTATTTTTTAACATCTCCAGGACTCCATCTCTTGAAACCCACTTTTTCATTTTTACTTCATTTTCATCAAAATTCATAGATTCTGTATCAACTCTTGCAGCAAAAACATGACATACACAATCAGACATTCCATTAGCTGGATTTTGAGTACATAAAAACTTTAAATCTTTCACTGTACACCCTGTTTCTTCCATACATTCTCGACGCGCGGCAACTTCTTTTGATTCTCCATCTTCAACACGCCCCGCCGGAATTTCCCATTCTAAACGCATTATGGTATATCTCTTAGATTGAATCAACAAAACCTCATCATTCTCATTGAATACAACAATACTGACTGACTCACGCGGATAATGTATCTGATGATACTTCTCTATGATATGTCCGTTTGATAATTTCACCTTATCGGTATATAAACACACATAATCGCTCTCATAAATCACTTTTCTATCTAATCGTTCCGGCAAGTCCCTATCATTCATGTTCTTCCTCCACAAATTAATGCAAACTGATCATGGTATTTCCCCAATATCTCTGCATAAAGCAGATAGGAAGGCAAAAATAAATTGTTATAGTTTATAATACATAAACTTTTCATTTTTTACGAAACCATAGCTTGTATATAGTAATACACCCATGTCAGCCGCAGTAATTTGAACTGTGCCGCATCCATATTGCCTTGCTTCATTTACTACTTGATCTAATAACTCTGTTGCAATTCCCCTTCTTCGATAATCGGGGTGTGTATACATACTGGACAACAAACCAATCTTTCCGGATGGGCAGCCAAAATAAGGCGGTTTCTCCACAAATGACATTCCGCTTGTCCCCACTATTTTCTCACCGTCAAAAGCAAGCCAGGATACAAATGTTCCATCAGCCATATGACGATGATAATAGTCCAGCAAATTCGGTTTTATATCTATTTGTTCCGTTGCTCCTTCTTCTCTTAACTGTGCGATCCGCATCTCAATAAATTCATCCAAATATTGTTCTGTTAATTGTTTATACTGCAATTCCATTTCAGTACCTCCGCAAACTATGATCGATCTATATCGCTCATGGAAATAAAATGCTTCGCACTCATAAAACGCAATATTGGCTTCCGTACAATATTGCTTGAAATCTTTTTTCTTGCCGTCACTGCAATAACGATCATAGCAGGAATATAAAACCTCATAATATTTTAATTGCGCTTGCAACGTTTCATCGACAATCCTTTCCTCCATGATTTTTCTACATTGCTCAAAAGCGTCGTCTCTGGCTTGATTGTCAATAATACGGGCATCAGGAAAATGATGTGCTCCCCAACCTAGAATATCTATGTAAGAGGCAAACAACAAATTGACGGTTTTTGCATCACACTCTTTACTCTTGTATGCCTTCTTCAAAAAGTCATGTGTATATTTTACGCCAAAAGCGTCATTGTGGAATAATTCATAGAACCAGCGCAATTCCGGCATCTTATCAGCGAGACATCTTTCATACAGCCAATGTCTGATATCTTGTTTCAAGGCAAATGGTAGTTCTCCATTGCCACGCATCTTTAAATAGTCATATCTGTGACTATCGCACAGATCGCCGATAAAACGATAGAAAATCTGTTCTTTTTCAGACTCCTCTGCCGTTTCCATTTCTTTGGAAAAACTTTCAATATATTTGTTAGCCTCTTTCTTGAGACCCCTTTCATACAAATCATTGTAATGTTTTAAAGCGTCGTCAAACTCATAATATTCCATTGTGCCGCTTCTTCCCAATACTTCTCCTCTGCAAAATACTGCTCAGATTCCATAAGTCTTACTTTTTGGGGAAACAAGTTTAGCTCCTCGATAGCTTTCGCAATCCGATTGCTTCATGCCTAATGACTCTCCCTGAATTTCGCAAACGCAGAAACCGCATCCTGCACCCTGCCAGCCTGTATATCATCATACCCCTCTTGCAGTTTCTTATGAATTTCCTCTGTTGTCATTAAATCTGCATTGAGAACAGAGGGAGCATTTGGCAATGTTACTGCAAAAGGAATTCCCCCTGTTAATAAAATTTGATTGAGATACATATCTATTGCTGTAGACATCGGAATACCTAATCGTGTAAGCACCTCTTCAGCTCGTTGTTTTACTATTGGATTTATTCTTAAATTTAAGGTTGCTGTTTTTTCCATATCAAATCATCTCCTTTAGTCAAATTGTAACGCGTTTGTCGTTACTTGTCAATGTGACTACTATAGTTAACTTACTTTTCGAATTTTCAGCAAAAACTATTGACTTTTCAAAAGTTTTTTGGTCATAATACATAATAGGAGGCGACGATATGATTATCAGACCACATTATATGCAAGCGCTGAAAAAATATAGAGATGTTCCGCTTGTCAAGATTTTGGCAGGCGTTCGCCGTTGCGGAAAGTCAACGATTTTGGAAATGCTCTGTGACGATCTAAAAAACAGTGGGATTTCGAGCGATCATATTATTTTCTTTCGTTACACTTCAGAAGATTTAGATGAGGAATTGACCGATAAGGGTATGTATCGGACTATCAAAGAAAAGATGACTGATGATGATCGGTATTATATTCTGCTTGACGAAGTACAAGAGATCGATGGATGGGAAAAAGCCGTCAACAGTCTGCTCGAAAACGCTAATACGGATATTTATATTACGGGGTCTAACTCTAAACTGATGTCGAGCGAGATCTCAACATATCTGAGCGGCAGATATATCTTGATACCCGTGTTCACGCTATCGTTCGCCGAGTATCTTGATTTCAAAAAAAACGACGGAGCAACGAAAGAAACGCTGAACAAATACATTCGAACCGGCGGTTTTCCGATCGTTGCGCTCGGTAATTTTGACGTCCGCTCAGCGTATCAGATAGTTGAAGGAATTTACACTTCCGTGATTACGAACGATATTACCAGACGACACAATATCACAAATTTCGCCTTGTTTAACCGCGTAGTAAAATATGTCGTTGAAAATGTCGGAAAGGAGTTTTCCGCAAACGCTATCGTGAAATTTCTGAAAAGCGAGGGACGCTCCCTTTCGGTCGAGTCGGTTTACAACTACCTTGAATGGTTGGAGAAGGCTTTTGTAATTTATCGTTGTCAACGTTACGATCTGCAAGGGAAGTCGGTGCTGAAAACACAGGAGAAATTTTATTTGGCAGACGCTTCGCTAAAATATTGTATCATGGGTTTCAATCCGAAGTCGATCTCATCGATGCTAGAAAATATCGTTTATTTTGAACTGCTCAGACGAGGGTACGAGGTATATATCGGCAAACTTGAGACGCGCGAAATTGATTTCGTTGCAATACAGCGTGATGAGCGCATATACGTCCAAGTATGCCGGAATCTGCCCGATGATTCTGATCGAGAGGTCGGGAATCTGCTCGATATAAAAGACCATTATCCGAAATATGTGGTAACGCTTGACGAGCTTGCGGGAGGAAATGTCAACGGTGTAAAGATCGTGCATTTGGCAGATTTCCTGTTGAGCGATAAACTGTAATTGAAATATAAAACCATAATGGGAGGTGAAGCCGTATGCCATCACAGGGTGAATTTATCAAAGAATTGGCCGAAAAACTGGAACGTCAAATAATAATAGACGCATTAAGTGAAATCGAGTCCGGTTTTTTCGGCGTTCTCTTTTATATCAAAAGTTTTCGTATACTTTAATTCTTTACATACCCATTCTTCGCCCAAAATTTGATATGTTTCAGGCACATCAGGAATCACATCGTTAAAACCAACCGCTTTATAACAGTAATAAGCGGCAAGATTGTTCTCAAAAACGCCCAACGATGCCCTCTTTGCACCATATATTTCAAATACAAACTTTAAACCTAATTGAAGCATCGCTTTTCCGAAACCTTTCCCGCGTTTAGTTGGATTTACAATAACAAAGCCAAAGCGTAACTCATCCAATGATTCATTAGGGTTTCTTAATGTAAAAAAACCTATTATTTCTGATTCATCTAATGCAGTAAATGGCATGAGAGATTCAACAAAGCCAAATTCATTTTGAGTAATGGGATAATCACCAAGCACTCCCGCTGTCCACTGGTAAAATACTTTTTCCTCTTGACACCACGATAATATAGTATTTGCATCTGTAACCTTATATGGCCTTATTCTAATCATATGCTTCTCTCCGAAATCTCCCGATTTGCTTTTTGATTATATCATTTTCGCGCGCTATTTTCTGCCATAAATATAGGGCATAGCAACTCGCTACGCCCTATATTTCTTATCGTTCCAAAACTTCGCATCCGCCATCCGCCGCGCATTACTCCCACGCCCACGGCGCCCAGATTCCATCCGGATCTTCCCTGAAAGGCTGCACCATTCGGATCCGCACTTCCCCGTCCGGCCAGCGATAGTTGACATAGACCTCGCCATAATTTCGATCTTCTATAATCCCCTCTCCGCCGCTCAGGTGCATGGTCAACACCAACGCATCCAAAGGCGAGAGGAATCGATCATAATATTCGGGATTGAAGCCGTCGTCGTGGCCTTTTTGCAGATAGGCCGCAAAGCTGTCATCCTCCGACTCTTCCGAGCCAGACAAGTAATCAGGGAACCAGTTTTCATATGCTTCTTTGAAATCCTGATAAGAGGAAATCTCAAAAAAGTCTCTCTGCTCCCACTGTGCCACCTGCCATTCCTCTCCCTGTTTTTCCAAGGTGATATAGTCCTTCCACACCCACCAGAGAGGGTCGGAAGTCATGGCCGGATAGGTGATCTCGGCGCTGATTTTGCCATCCTCCACATTCATCACAATAATGGGGGATACATCCTCGCTCACAAAGGGACTGGACCATCCCATGACCCATTCTCCGTCGTCCACCTCATAGACACCCAGTTGCTCTGCATCCGCCTGTAACGCGGGAGACAGCATCCCATAGACGGCATCCGCGTCCCTGTCCGCCACGGCCCTGGCCCATCTCATCAAAAACTGCACCTCAGGCTCCGAAGCGGGATCTTCTTCGGTTCCAAATAGAAAAACCGAAGTATTATCCAATCCATCCATACCGGCCGCATCTTGAGTTTGCGCCGGATTGGCAAGGCAAGTAAAAGACCATACGGCCACAAGCGCCAGCACGATCACCGCTGTCTTCCAGCTCTCTTTCCGATAACGTAAAATATTGCGGATGCGCTGTTTGACGCTGCTCTCTCCAAAAGCAGGGAAATTCCCCACCGGAAAATGAGCGGGAGCCGCCAGCGCAAGCAGGAAACTTCCATACTCCTCCTTGCTTTCCCCGCTCAGGTTCTTTAATACTTTCTCGTCACAAGACATTTCCATGTCACGAACCATCAAGTAAAAGGCAAGCCACATCAGCGGATTAAACCAATGCGCCAACACGATGAACCATGCGAGCATCTTAATATGATGGTCGTGCCTGCCAAGATGCACCCTCTCATGTTCCTGCACAAAGACACGCTCTCGTCCCGCCAGACCGGTGGGAAGATAGATTCGAGGACGAAACATACCGAGCAAAAATGCCGTGGAGATGCGATCCGACTCATAGACTCCCTCCTCCACACGGACGGCCCATGCCACCTTCCTGCGAAGCCGCAGCCAGGAAACGCCTGCACAGACCAAAAGAACCACGATTCCTATAAGCCAGAGATAAAAACAGATTTCTCCAGGCTCTACACGGTTCCACCAAGATACTGCTCCTGTATTCTCCGGCATGGCTATTTCGGTGAGATTTGTCCCGACGTTCCCAGCGTCAGAGCTTCCACGCACCAGATTCCAAGCATTTCCCGTGCCCTGCAAAGTCGCTCCCACAGAAAACTCCAGCCGGTTCCCATCCGTACCCATCAACGGAAACAACCGAAAAAGGCTTATGGGTGAGAAAAAAGAGATCGGACAGACCGCCCTCCAAAACACGACGCTCCACATCAAATAGGAATATTTCTTGGGCGCACGGCGCAAGAGCCACCGCAAGGGCAACACCGTGACGACCACAAAAGAAGCCGCAAGACTCAAGTTAAAAAGTGTGTTCATCCATTCACTCATCTGCCTCTCCTCCTCTCGCACGGCTGGCATCGATCAGGCGTTTGATTTCCTCCGCCTCTCTCTCGCTCAATTTTTTCTCTCCAAGAAAAGTAGCTACAAACTGTGGAAGCGAACGGTCAAACCATTTGTCTACCACAGCCTGACTCTCATAACGTTGAACCTCCTGCCTTTTGACGAGGGCGGTCACCACGGAATCTTCGTTTTGTAAAAACCCACGCTCACAGAGCTTGCGCAGCATAGTGTAGGTAGTGGACTTTTTCCAGCCAAGCTCAGGCAGACAGCATTTATAAAGCTCCGTGGAGGTGAGCGGTTCCCGCTCCCATATAATCTCCATCAGACGATATTCTGCGTCGTATAATTTCAATTCTTCTCCCATTGACAAAGACCTCCTTTTTTTAAAGTGTTTTATTTCAATAGACCGGTTTATTTAAATAAACCATATCATAAAAAGAGTAGACTGTCAAGCGGTTTTTGGGGGGGTTCATTTTTTTGGGAAAGGGTTCAGCCTTTTCAGCTTACCAGCATGTTACGCTCCAGTGGGGTAATTGTTCCCATTCGGACACGTTTCCACTCGATGAAACACGTAGCGGCACTAAGCTCGAAAAACACCTCGCTAAGTGCCGACGTGTTTCAACGGTTCCTCATGGGAACAATTACCCCACCGGAGCTTAGTAACCGGCAATGTCGAGTGGTCTTTACCTAATGTTATGATCCGAGTTGCAAGGAGGATATACTTTTTAGATTTCCTTTATTCTTTGTCTACCGGTTGAACAGTGTATTGGTTATATACAGAGAAAAAATACGGTATAACAATAATTTTAAATTTTCTTGTCGTGTGAAGTTATCTGTGTTATACTTTTAAAGAAGGTCGCATTGCTTACCTATATTGATAGGAATAATGAGCGAAAACAACGGGCAGCACGCTCCGCGAACTGCCCTTATGTTAAATAAAAAAGCCTACCTTGTCACTTAGCCAACACAGGTAGGCTTATACCCAGGGCGGCTAACCACTTTGTGGGCGGTTGCTTCCTTTTCTATCTACAATATAACATTAACGCTGCAAAATTTCAAGCCTTTTATTTAGATAATTGAACCGCAAGAAAGGAACCCCGTATGCAGACAACTCGACTCAATGAACCCACAGCCTTGATCACCGGCGCATCCAGAGGGATCGGCGCCGCTATAGCTGACGCTTTCGCGCAAGCCGGATACCGTCTCATCCTCACCTGTGACAGATCTTTCGACGATCTGACAAAACTGGCAGCAGACCTGGTGGCCCAATACGGCATTTCCTGTAAGGCATACCAGGCCGATATGGGTGATTATAGTCAGGTTCAAGAGGTATTTTCTCAGGTTTCGAGGCTGGATGTGCTGATCAACAATGCCGGAATCAGCTATATGGGACTGCTCTCCGAGATGGATGTAGCGGACTGGCGTCGGGTCATGGCAGTCAATCTGGACTCCTGTTTTTACACCTGTAAATGCGCTATCCCGTTGATGCTTCGAGAACATGCCGGCCATATTCTCAACATTTCCTCTGTGTGGGGCAATGTGGGCGCCTCCATGGAGGTCGCCTACTCTGCGTCCAAAGGCGGCATGAACAGTTTTACCAAGGCGCTTGCCAAAGAACTGGCGCCCAGCAATATTCAGGTGAACGCCATCGCCTGCGGTGTGATCGACACCGCCATGAACGCCTGTCTCTCCCCCGAGGACATTGCTGCTCTCACGGCGGAAATCCCCGCGGATCGCCTGGGTAGTCGGGAAGAGGTGGCGCAGCTTGCGCTACAGATCGTGAGCAGTCCTTCCTATATGACCGGACAGATCATAACGATAGACGGCGGATGGTACTGACGCATCCGCATTTCTGCGCTTTCCCTCCGCCGTCCGCTCGTTTTTTAAAATGCTCCCGTATTTTCCAAAGCTCCATATACCGTCGATTCCTCTTCCGCCAGCATGGCGACTCCCGCATCCGGGGCCACAGAATTTAGAATCTTCTGAACTTCCTCCTTGGACCGCGCATCCTTACAACGCAAAATCAAATGTTCCTTGTCCGTCTCCGAAAGTCCCGCAAAACCGTTTCCTACGGCCTCATTCTCGGCCAATGCCGCGCTGATGCCGAAAGGCACTCCCATCAATGGTAATGGATCTCCGGGTATTCCTGAAAATGAATCCATGACATGATCTCCTTCTTTTCCTAAATCGGTACAAGACTCAAATGGTTTGTATTCAAATCTTCCCCGCAAAGAATATCATGTGCATTTTTCATGGGAATAGTCAGTCAAATAATGGCGGTTTACTGTAAAAATTTTTCAGCGTCCTCCAAACTCTTGTATCCATACAGATGCACGCTGTTCTCCATTGTGTCGTAGGCCAGATTCCGGCCTTCTCTCATACGCTGCGCAATAAATCTTCCATATAATTCCAACATTTTGTCAGAATAGGTGCTCACCTCTCCCCGCAGATAGGTTTCATAAGAAGTGTTGTACAGATTGTCTTCATAGGTATGCACACTTCGGGCATTATCCGCAAGATGCGGATACTTGGCGGCAAATTCTTCCATCCACCCCACCTGTATGGCGACCACCTGCTCGATGATCTTACGCTTCTCCTCTGTGAGCACGGGAAAATTGTCCTTGATTCGCTCGTATTCCTCCGGCGCGGTGCTCTCCATCATACGCCCATATTTCTCCGTGATCAAATTGTGCCCTCTGCGATACTCTCTATAAAAGTCAAACAAATACTGTAGCAGCATCGTTCTGTTCCAGGTTAAATACTGGCTTTTTCGCATAATGGAAAAAGTGGCCCAGTCGTTTTGACAATCGGCGCGCCCGCCTTCATTTTTCACCTTGTCAAACGCCTCAAACTCAAGTTTTGCGATCTCCTCCACCAACTCTTTATCGGTCTTGGCGGAAAGCGCAGATTTTTGAAGCAATTCTTCCGTGTGAGCGTCCAGATAGGGATCGATATCGCTGATCAGGCTCTCCCCATACATTTCTAAGGCCAAAAAAGCGCCCAACTGTTCCATGAGATCCTGTACCCGACAATCTGACTGGGCCGCATCCGTCCCTCCGGACTGGGCTGCCACTTCCCCATGCTGCGCCGCCTCCTGCATCTGCCGCAATAACGCTCCCGTCCTTTCCCCGTTTTTCAGAGAAAGCAGACTCTTGTACATCCATTTTTCATGGGGCGGATAGACATTCGCAATATAGTGCTGCAGCTTCATAGCTTCCTTGATACAGTCAGAAAGCAGGATCTGCGCTGTCAGAACATCTCCTCTTCTGCGCGTGCGCAGATAATTATATTGGCCGTTTTGCGAAAAACCGGCTGCACTCCCCGCCAGCTTCAAAAAACGGACGGTTTCCGGATATCCCTCCTGCAACTTCCTCCGAAACGCAGTAAAAATGCCTTCATCATCTCGAAATATCTCGCCGTTTACGGCCGCGGCAAGGGCGGCGTCTGGCACCTGCTGCCAGTCGATCTCCTCATAAACGTCCGTCCCAAGCAGCCTCCGATAAAATGCAGATACGGTCGTCACTCCTCTTCTCCCCTGTCCCTGAGAGCTGCGAGTGCGCTGCATCCCGTGAAAATTGTCCGGCAGAGCCTCATACGCCCTCTGAAGCCGCTCCCCTATCTGTCCATAGGTTTCGTCCGTCACCCACATACAGAAATCCGGCCCCCAATCGTGATCCCGCGAAAAGGAATCATCATATCCAAAACAATCGGAGCCTTCCCCCACAAGTCCCACGGCGATTTTGTCCGCAAAATCAGCAAACTGTTCCTCTATCATAGGTCGGCCGAAGGTCTCATAATATTCCCTGCAAAGCTCCATGCCTTTCATTCCTTCGTCCGCCTGCGCTCCCTGCCCTGACTGCTCGAATATCCGTACTTCCTGCTCCGATCGTCCGGATGCCTGCGTCCCCTGTCCGGCCTTTTGCCTGGCCGCTTCCGCACTGGCCTCCGCGTTTTCCCTCAGGCGTTCATAATAATTGTTCTTTCCCAGATTCGCTTCCATGATCCGCATAGCGTCCCGAAATACCTTCTCCGCCTCCTCAAACTCCTGTCTCTGAAAATGGTAGCTTCCCATGGCAGCCAGCGCGGCACAATAATGAGCGTCCTCCACGCCCTGCTCCCGAAAGCTTTTGATGGCCCGCTCTGCATAGGCGTATGCCTCCTGCGGCTCGCCCAGTTGGATGCAAGTACCCGCCAAATTTGCACAGGTCACAGCCTCCTCAAAAGCCGCCTTTTTCTGCTCTACTATAGGAAGCGCTTTCAGCAGACTCTCCTTTGCTCTCCCAAAATCTCCCATCTCCTGATACAAAAGACTGATATTATTCTCCAGACTCGCCGTAAGCAGATCGTCCGGCGCGAGAAGCTTTTCGTAGATCTCCCTCACTTGCAGATAGCAGTTTAAGGAATCCTTAAGCCGCCCGCCGGCCCGATATGCATTGGCCACATTCATCAGTGTGGTAGCGTAGGGAATCGTGCCCGCAAGTCCCATATTCTCCGCCACTCGGATCGCCTGCTCCGCCACCGCAAACGCTTCCTCGGCCTGGCTGGTCTCTCTGTAATAACCCAACAATTCGTTTAATAGCTGCAGCAGACTGACACTGTCCTGTTCCTCCAACGCCACCGAGACAGCCTCCTGGAGCAGCCGCTCCGCCTCCGGCCCTCTGCACTCCTCATATAAAGTATCTACCCGCTGCAAAATTCCACTGATATCCATATAGGATCCTCCTAACCTGTGCTTTGTGTGCAAGCACACACGCACAGCTTGTAATTCATTCCATGCCCACATATCCGTTCAGCCCCGCACATTCATAAAAGCGGCTGCTTCGCATCCGTCGCCGCTTTCGCGGCTCATCTTTTATTCATGCGCGGGCGCTCCGCTCATGGAATGAATTACAGTCTGTGCTTTGTGTGCAAGCACACACGCACAGCTTGTAATTCATTCCATGGCTGAACTGTTAGAACACAAACTGCACCAGCAGCATATAGCAGATGGTGCCTCCGGCGATGGACAGAAGCATCTGCCGTTTCCACAAATGCAGCGCCGCCACCAGGGCAATCGCAATGGCCTCCGGGATGCCGTGACTGCCGGAGAAGAGATTCACGTTTTTGAGGCAATAGATAACCAACAGTCCGAACACCGCCCCCGGCAGCACCTTGCCCAAATATTGAATATACTTTGGTGTGGGTTTCCCTGACGGAAACAGAATAAAGGGTAGAAATCTGGTGGCCATAGTGCCCAAGACCACCATCGCTATCGTAATAATCTGCTGTGTAAGTGTCATGCCGTCTCTCCTCCTTTCTCCAAAGGTTTTCTGATCAATGTGAGCGCCGCCAAAATGACTGCCATCGCCGGTATGATAAAATCGTCGGCGCCGAACGCGATCAGGCATCCCAAGGAGATCACCAATCCCAGCACCGCGCTGACATGATTCTTATCCTTCATCCACTGTTCCAAAAAGATCACCACAAACATAGCCGTCATCACAAAATCCAGTCCCTCCGTGTCAAAGTGGATCAAAGAACCGCAGATTCCCCCCAAAGTCGAACCGAAAAACCAGTAAAAATGATCCAACAGCGTCACAAAGAACATGAACCATCCCTTGTCCACACCCTCTGGAATGTCCGCGGTGTAATTGATCGAAAAACTCTCGTCACACATACCAAAGATCAAATAAAATTTCTTGAGGCCCGTCCCCTTATACCGATCCAACATGGACAAGCCGTAAAACAAATGTCTCGCATTGATCATCAAAGTCATGGTCAACGCCTGGATGGGATTAAAAGCTCCCATCAACAGATTCACCGCCACAAACTCCATGGAACCGGCAAAAATCGTAAGGCTCATCAACATGGGATACCAAAAGGAAAATCCCGAGACATTCATATAGATCCCATAGGTCAGTCCCAGGAACCAGAAGCCGGCAAAAATGGGAATCGTATTGGGGAACGCCGCGGTAAAAGCCTTTTTTAGCATATTCTTCTTACCCTGCATTGTTTCCAATCATCTCCTTTGTATACTGTATTGCACATTATAGCACCAATATTTGGATACTGCAATTTCTCAGACTAATGTTGATAGGAAAAATAACTCAATAAAATTTCTTTGATATGATGATAACGTCTTGCGTAGGAGTTTTCTACACGTATAAGCTGTAAGTTGTGATCTTTACAGATTTGATTTTTCTTTTTGTCCCGCTGCATCACAATATCATCTTCAAAATGTTCCTTTCCATCCAATTCGATAGCCAAAACAGGAATATCCATATCTCCTTGCTTTTCATATACCACAAAGTCAAATCGGCCCGAATAAAACAGATCATTATAGCTTACATTATTTTGAAAAACCTGTGAAATAGCTACCTCTTTATGCACTGTGTATCGGCTTTGGGATAACCAGATACACTCCAACGCATGTTTTAAATTCTCCAAAAAAGCCTCTTCCGTAGCTGTACTAAAAGGCTTCACTCCCAACGCCCTGGAATGTGCCTGTTGCTGTGTCACCTCCGTCTGTCCGTTTCTTTTTACATACTCCACCAATTCATATAAATCATCCTCCCCGCCATTTTGATGGAGACGGCTTAGATTCTGAGAATCCGCCAAAACGATTAATCGTTCTCTTGCCCGTGAAGTTGCCACATTGATCAACTCTTTATTGCTTTTTAGCCATTCATATGTACCCGCCTGCGTTTGATCTGTGATCGCAGTAGAAAAAAGTACAATGTCCTTTTCATCACCCTGAAAGGCATGTACCGTCCCACAAGTTATATTTTGCAGATGCTCCTCACGTATGGCCTTTTCAATCATTTTTCTCTGGTTTACAAACGGCGTGATCACACCGATGCTTTTTTCTTTGTATAACGCGGCATAACGCATAATTGCATCCACTTCCGCGGGCGCCGTGTTTTTTAAAACATGCTTCTCATTTCTCACATCCATGTACACCAACGGCTGCTTCTCTTCGTTGCTAGAGCAAATACGAAGCTGCGCATTGTAATACTTTTTATTGTTAAAATCTATGATTTTTTTGTTACATCTATAGTGATTGCGCAAAAGCACCTCATCACTCACCGCGTCACAAGCGAGAAATGTCTTGTAAATAGAATTTTTCCGATAGTCATACTCATCCGCCACATGATATTTCTTCCGCAATCTCTCATTGGTCATCTCATCCAACAGGATAACCGGATTTAATTGCTGCGGATCACCCACCAACATCAAATTCTCTCCTCGTATGATCGGAATCAAAGATACTGCGGTATTACATTGGCTCGCCTCGTCCATGATCGTCATGTCAAACAACGGTTCCGGTTTGCCCAGTTTATGTGCGGATATGCAAGTTGTTATGATAATCGGAAAAAGTCTTTGTAACTTTTTGATGTTTTTACTGTCGCTGAGGTATTTTTCAAAACTGGCCACACGGGTATCTTTCGACTCCTCAAACAAAATGTACCTTAAATCCTCATATTGTGGCTTCTCCAATTTTTTAATATAACGTGCGGAAGTATAATAAAGGTATTTCAGGACATCATCCAAATCGTCATCCAACAAAGCAAATGCCTCTTTGTCTGTAACCTCCCCCGCCTCGTCAATTTTTTGTTGCACTTGACGCAACTGACGCCCTTGCAGATCTACCTGAAACGGCAGCATTTGCATAGACATACTTGTCCGCTCTTGAAATTCCATCATTTGCGTAAGCGCTTCCTGGCGTTCTTTCCAATCCAATATATCTTCATACTTTTTCAAAAGTTCTGACAATCGTCTGGCTCGCTCCGCCTGATCATCCTTCTTTTTGTCCAAGGTGGACTCAAACACTTTAATGCCTTGCACTTGTTGATAGATTGCGCCTATATATGCAATCGCCTCATCCACCTTGTCCACGTTTCCCAACCGCAAAACAGGAAAAGGGATCTTCTGACCCCTATATTCCAAATTGCTGAGCTTTTGAAATACTCCATTGATCGGATGGTTATTGTAAGAGACAAACAACACCGTTCTTTCATTGAAAAAGGCCGTTGTTATCGTGTTAATGATCGTATTGGTCTTGCCGGTTCCCGGCGGCCCCTGGATATAGGCAAGCGGATATTTCATGGCATGTTGGATGGCCAAAAGCTGATCCAGGTTGATCTTATGATTGATCAGAGAAATCGGATATTCTTTTCTTCTGAGCGGGCGATTTAACAAATCTCCAAAGAAAGCTTTGATAGGCGTTGTGACCGCATCTTCATCGTACATCCTGATAATGGCCTGATACTCTGAATGGAGATCGACCGCCACATCCATGCCAAGTCCGATCATATAAGGCATGTCATCCACACGTATACCCTGTTTGGCGTGATTCGTAATACAATCTTTAATTTTTTCCTGATTTTCTTCAAAATGTTTTAGCAGATCATATTCGTCCGCATCTAAATATTTACGGATACTTTCTTTTTCCTCCCCAAAGGCAAATTCTGTGCAAATCGTAATTTCTTCACTCGACCGCAGTACTTTTTCTTTCACGTCCAACTGCAATTTTCGATAAGCCAACACATACAGTCCTTTACTGGTGTGAATACTTAATACATTCATCCCTAATTGCTGCAGTTTCAATTTCCCGCCCGGCCTCATCTTATTTTTCATTTTAATTTGAAAATGATTGACGATTGCTTGAAACTGTTCTTCACTCAGCGGATAATTCCGGTCATCAAAACTGCTCTCGTCCAAAAAATGAATCAACGCAAAGTCAGAATGATACGGCGTACAATCCATACGATTGCACATCTCCAAGTAGTTTAATATCTTCAGATTAGCGACATTGTCGAACAAACTTTTATATTTATGCGGATTCAAATAGATATCCTGCACCAGTTGTTGATTCACCGGATAGTAAGTCCCCTCCACAATTTGTGAAGAAAGTATCGAATCCATATAAATATACTTATAAGAATCGGTGGTATAACGGCTCAAATGCAAACCGTCCACAGCCATTGTGCGCTTAATCGGATTGATTCCACGGATTCCTATCCAGTAACTTGTAGTCTGCTTCTCTCTATTTCGGTATTCAATTTTTAACCATTTACCTTCATGTATGGCCCTGAAAATATCCTGAAATATGCTGTTCATCAACCTAATCCTCCATGTCAGAGCAGTTTACTGCGATGACACGCGATGAGAAATTCGCGCAGGGATTACTCATAGATATATTTTACCTTGCTTTTCTTCAACAATTTCTCATATTTGAAGCATTTGCAGGAATGGTCATTGATGATCCCACATGCCTGCAGATGGGAAAATATCGTAATGGAGCCTAAGTATTTGAACCCGCGCTTTTTCATATCACGGCTCAATCGGTCTGACAATTCATTGCGCACTTCTCCCTGCCCCTGCTGATGCTTTCGATAAATAAGAGTGTGATCGTCCGAAAAAGACCATATGTATTTGTCAAAGCTCCCTACCTCTTCTATCACTTTCAGGAAACAGTTCGCATTGTTGATGATCGCCGAAATCTTTCTCGGAGATCTTATCATTCCCTCTGTATTCATAATCCTCTCGACATCCGCATCTGTGTAATCCGCAACCAGCCGGTAGTCAAATCCATCAAAACATTTTCTGAACACATCCCTCTTTTTGAGCATCATGTTCCAGTTCAACCCGCACTGCATAGCTTCCATCAACAGATATTCAAAATGCTTTTGATCATCGTGGAGCGGTTCTCCCCACTCCTCATCATGGTATTTTTGTAGGATACCGCCGTCAAGGCACCAACCGCAACGTTCCATATATTTTCTCCTCGCTTGACTCATGTGTGACAAATTCTGGATTGTTTATAGTATATCTCATTCGATGGCAAAAGTAAACTTGACGTAAGGAGAAAATGCTGGAGCGTATAAAGCTAAGTGCGTTTTTGCATAAAGAAAACCTCACAGATTTTCTCACCCATGAGGCTCTCTTTATATTTTTACTTCCTTTTTGGAAATTTGATTAGTACAATTATAGTAAACAATTTTTAAAGAATGATTTTCGCGTTACCTTTGTATGGGTGACTATCAGCATAAGCAGATGCCTTCTCTATAAATTCTTCCACTCCCATTCTATCAAAATACTCTCTTTGCCACACAGTATAATCAAAATCATCTCTTTTGAGCATTGAAATAAAATGCTCTGTATTAAATACACCCAACTTTTCAATAAGACAAGCAATACCCTGTTCCATTAATTCCGATGCATTCATCATAATCCATCCGCCTCCATTTTTCTTATAAACTCGCAAGGAGAAACCAACTGTATTTGTTCAGAATAATACTTTAACAACCTGTCATCTGTAGTAATAAAATAATCACATTCTGCCAATATTGCACAAGCTACATGACAGGCATCCTTTACCTTAATGCCGGTTTCCATTATAGAATGTGCATTTCTTTCTACAGTTTCCTTATTCTTATTTGTTACATAAACTGTAGCATTGGCATCCATAAAATTTTCAATGGCAAGTCGTTTTTGCATTGACCGATTATTACTGTTTCCAAACTTATTCTAATCTGTGATTGATCGTCATAAGGTCGATTATAACAACAATTATCCAAATAGATTCTCACACCTTCATCCTCTGCTTTCCTTTTGCTTTACTACAAACCGGAAGTTTAATTTATTAGCATAATACCGATTTATCTTTATAGATTTTATAATATATTAAAAGTTTCCCAATCTGCCGGACTATAGATTACCGGCAGACGGGTTAATAT
>JAMPHU010000030.1 GCA_023663225.1 Candidatus Gastranaerophilales bacterium | reverse complement strand
GGTTGGTGCAAACGTATATTTCGGCAACTTATGAATGGCATGGCTGAACTGTTACGTCGAATGTCTGAAAATAGATCACATTTACTTGACATTTGAAAGAAATTCAAGTACAATAGTCAAGGAATTGACTAATTAGGGTGTCAGGTGAGTTTGTGAGGTGATATGCGTGACTAAGGAGGATCGCAGAAACGCTTTTCTATACTGTAAATTTCGGGATGAGCAGTTTGCCCTTTATGATGAGTATGCAAAAGGCAACGGGATTTTGATGAATACCTTTCTTGTGCTGAACGTGCTGTTTTATGCGAAGGATGGTATGACACAGAAAGAAATCTGTAAGAGAACATTTGAGTCCAAGCAGACAGTAAGTCTGATTGTCAAAAATTTGCTGAAGGATGAGTACGTTACGCTGGAAGAAAATACGGAGGATAAGCGGAACAAGACAGTGAAAATGACCGATAAAGGCCGTGCATATGCAGAAAAGCCTGTCCGTCATATCACATGGGCGGAGGATACGGCAATGTCTATGTTCACGCCTAAGGAACAGGAACAGTTGATTGACCTTTCGAGGCGTTTTACAAGAAATCTTGAAAGACTTGTCAGGAAAAGTGAGGATGAACAATGATTATCAACACAGGTGGACGGACAGATACCGTCCAGTATTACAGCGAGTGGCTCTTAAACCGTTTTTCGGAAGGGTATGTGCTTTCCCGCAATCCGTTGTTTCCGAACAAAGTTACACGCTATGAGTTGACGCCCGACATGCCTTTGCAATACACGATGCTGGTTGACTGCCCGTATGTCATTGTGCCGTTGTTCAAATGCAATAAACTGAACGGAGAATGGGTCAGTAGACTCAATCCCCTTGCAAATATTGTTATGCCTGCTTTATGAAATGCTTTACAAACCACTCGGAACAGTGGGGAGGATTTTTGGATGTGAAATATTGGCCGGAGATAAAAAAGCCGCAAAAGTATGCCGCAAAGGAACTTTTTATCGGTTCCGTTACCGATCCGTATAACTCGCAGGAAGAAATTTACGGACGAACAAGAGTATTGCTGACGGAACTGAGGGGAAGCGGGGCGAAGCTGAGTATTGCGACCAACTCCGATTTAATCTTGCGGGATTTGGACTTAATAAAATCCTTCCCTGATGCCCGCGTTTCGTGGTCTATTAACACGCTTGATGAAACATTCAAGGATGATATGGACAAGGCGGTGTCGATAGAACGACGGCTGACGGCGATGAAAGCATTTCACGATGCCGGGATACGGACAACCTGCTTTATCTCACCCATTTTCCCTGGTATTACGGATGTAAAGGCGATTATTGAACGAGCGAAGCACCAATGTAATTTGATATGGCTTGAAAATCTAAATCTGCGTGGGAACTACAAAGCAGTCATTTTAGATTATATCAAAGAGCAATATCCCGCTCTTCTGCCACTGTATCAGGAAATCTATCATAAAGGCAGCCGCAGCTATTGGGAATCTCTTGACATGGAACTAAAAGAGTATGCTGCCAAAATCGGTCTTGATTATGTTACGAATGATGACAGCATGAGCCGCCCGTTTGAGGCGGCACCTGTCATAGTCAATTATTTTTATCACAGCGAAATCAAAAAATCAACGAGGAGGACAGTAGTATGACAGCAGAAGAAATTATGAATTCCGGAAAATTGTACAAGGTGATGGAGCTGACCGATGAACAGGGACATTATCACGAATACCTGCAAAAAATGGAAGAATACAATACCGCAGGGTACACGCCGGAGGGAGAGGAAAAGAAAGCACGTATTTTACATGAGATTTTTGCCGAGGCAGGCGAAGGCGCTTATATTCAGGCTCCCTATCATGCCATGTGGGGCGGCGGCACGTCCACCTGGGCAAAAATGTATACATCAATTTCAACTGCACATTGGTGGATGATGCCCATATCTACATTGGCGACGGTTCCATGTTTGCCCCGAATGTCACAATTGTGGCGGCATCCCATCCGCTTTCTCCGAAGTTGAGGGCAGAGGGGTACGGCTGCAACAAACCTGTCTACATCGGAAAAATGTGTGGCTGGCCTCCAATGTCACGGTTTTGCCCGGCGTTCATATTGGAGATCATTCAGTAATTGGCGCAGGAGCGGTGGTAACAAGGGATATTCCCGCCAATGTGTTCGCTGTTGGAACGCCGGCCAGGGTTTTGCGGGAAATCGGGCCGGAGGATGACATTTATTATGATCATGGTAAGTTAATCTCGGAAAATATAGTTTAGGAGGCGAAAATCATGCCGGAATCGGCAATATCTATTCTGATGAGATACTGTTTGCCGCTAAAATTTATCCGGCTCGTCCGGCTGACGGTCTGACTGCAGAGGAATGGAAATGTCTTGCGGCGGTTATTCAGGAACGGCTGAACTACTTTATTGAAAGGAATACACTTACATCGGAAGAATATTTGGAAAGCAAGGGACAGGATTACCGTAACACACCGTTTTTACAGGTGTACGGTCATGCAGGTGAACCTTGTCCCCGCTGTGGGAATTTACTGTATCGTACCGTTATCGGCGGGCGAAGCAGCGTGTATTGTGAGAAGTGCCAGAAATAGGGCGCAGTTGGGAGAGTTTTAAAGTTGCCTTTACTGAACCGGATCATGCGGATAAAAAAGTCCAATTATTCAAGCATTATTTCTTTCATTGAAATCGTCTTTATTTTTTCGGAATATGCAAACATAAGAACTTCATAAGCTGCAATAAAGACGACAAGTGAAATGAGCATGACAGGTAAATCAAACTCATAAGCGGGAACGCCCTCAACATCTTTAAACACAATGTCTACCATAATCCGGAGCAATGCGTACTGATATACTGTTCCAGTGACAAAACCGATATAGGATATCGGTCTGTATCCGCCAAGAATTGCCTTGCAGCATTCTTTTTGCGAATAACCAAAAGCTCTCATAACAGCAATTGTTTGTGTGTTTCCATTGATAACTGTCGTGACAGCAATGAACAGAGTAGTAAATGCTAAAACAAGACCAATCATCAGTATCATTGCTCCCATCATTTTGCTCGACAGGTCTTTCATGCTGAAAGACATTTGCGTCATTGCAGAAAAGCAGAAGGAAGCAAAGATGATAAAAAAAGTAAGCACTTGTTTGTTTTTTAAAGTGTTTCTTTTCAAGTCATCCAAGAAAGAACATTCACGGAATTTATCCTCCGTATGTTTCTTTGTATTTAACAAGGTCTGAAAATCATTTTTCAGAAGCGATAATACAGGTTTCTTTAGTTTACACCAAGCATAACCAATCGCAAGCAGAGAAAAGCCGGCTGTAGGCAATATCACAAAATAAAGAAAAATGGTTGGGTGGAAATGAATGGTAATCTCTGGAAGCATTTTATCTTCATTTTGCAGGGCATAAAATTTGGGCATCATCAGAAACGCTCCGCCAAAACCAATCACTGTTCCAATAAATGCGCTCATTCCAAATACCCAAAAACTTTTTGCAATCTTTAGATTTGAATATCCCAAAGCCTTTAAGATACCAAGTTCCTTTTTATGGGCATCAACATAATGCTTGATGTAAAATATCAGCATAATGACCGAAGTAATCAACAAACAACCCCCGCTTACAAGGCATACCACCTTTGCCGTAGATAGCTGAGCGTTATAAAAAAACATAGACAGTTCTGATGTGATTTCACTCTCAATGCGCTGAACATCAAAATAAAAGTTCAAAAACATTGTGCATACAAGCACGGCACAACAGGCGATGATAGAAATACCAATGAGTTTTGAAACATTCTTTATCCCAATCAACATATCATCACCATCCAATCTCATAAGCAGTCTTTTGCGTTTCGTTTGTATAGATATCTGATACTTTCCCGCTGTTCATTTTAATAACTGTTTTAGCCATTTCTGCAATATTTAAGTTGTGCGTAACCATTACAATCGTAAAGCTATAAATGTTCCTTAATTTGCAGATATAGTCCAATACCTGTCTGCCCGTCTGCTCATCTAATGCGCCTGTAGGCTCATCAAGAAATAATACTTTTGGCTTTTTGGCTAATGCTCTTGCAACGGAAACTCTTTGCTGTTCGCCGCCCGAAAGCTCACACGGGTATTTATGTAATTTTTCTCCAAGTCCAACTGCCTTGATAGCAGATTGATACTCTTTGTTGCCCACTAAATCCGCACCCATTTTCACATTTTTATCAACATCCATATTGGGCAGCAAATAATACTGCTGAAAAATGAAACCTATATTTTTTTTGCGAAATGCAGTCAATTCATTGTCGGAAAGCGATGAAATATCCATTGTATCATAAAATATCTTACCACTGTCGGGGCGTTCAAGACCCGAAATCACATTCAAAAAAGTAGATTTTCCAGAGCCGGATGCACCGAGAATCACTACAAAATCCTCATCCTTAATTTCAAGGCTGATACCCTTTAATACCTCAAAACAATTCTCTTTGCTTCCGTATGACTTTATAATGTCTTTCACTTCAATCATAATTTTGGCACTCCTTTAGGTTTTTCAAAATACTCGTACATACCTCTGTAATCATATTGCTGATTTCTTCACTGGTGAAGCGACACATTTTGGTGGCACAAAGCGTTGCAATGCCATGTGTATATATCCAAAGGTGATAATAGAGTTTTTTCGCTAAACACTCGTTTAATCCGTAATCTTTTTGAATAGACAAAAGAATTTCATTATAACTTTCCTCTATCAAGGGAAGTACCCTAGATAAATTAGGCGTTCCTAGCTGTTCTGTCATAAAGAGAAGCTGAAAAAACCTTGGTTCATTCACTGAAAAGAGAATATATTGCATTCCTACGCCCTTAAAAGGATGTTCCCATGTTAAACCTTTGTTGACATATTCTTTGTACAAAGTTTTGGCAGACTCAATCACTGCTTGCTGTACTTCGTCCATATTTTGAAATACAGTAAAAATCGGTCTTGCCGAGCTTCCGAGATACGTTCCCAAGGCTCTGGAAGTTAGAGCTTCAAATCCGTCCTCACGAACTAAATTTATTGCGGCGTTTACAATTTGTTTTCGTGAAAACTTTGCTTTTGGTGGCATACTTCACCTTTCCTTTCTAAATCAATCGTTTTAAATCATACGTTTTTAATTATAATTTAATCGTCTTTAAATGTCAATAAGTATTTCATATAGAAATAGTAGATTCCAGAATGTATATCTGTTCCACAACACGATCCGGAACAGTATCCGTTTCGGAAGGCCGGATGCCACAGAGGAAGAAGTCATAGCAGCGGCAAAGGCCGCAAGATGCCACGATTGAAAATGCAGACCAGATCCTGGTCATTGACGGCGGCAGCGTGGCGCAGAGAGGTACACATAAGCAGCTTTTAGGGCAGGAAGGCACTTATCGCGAGTTCGTAAGAATCCGTGAAGAGGCAGAGAATTGGCAGATAAAATGAACGCAGGTGGCTCATTGTTCGCGAGGGTCAAACACCTCGCGGCCTGCGGCCGGGGCATCGGGTTTGTGCCAGATGCTTCCGGCCACTTTTTATGTGGAAAAAATCTGCGGATTTTGGTAAAATAAGTTGCAGGAATGGAGGGGAGATTGAAAAATAAGCTTGATAGCTTATTTTTCAATCGGCTATTTGTTTCTGAGCGAAAACAAATAGCCTTGATGGCAGACGAGAAATCGCCTACGCGAATTTCTCGTCGCCTCTTCGCGACAAGTCGCTCAGAAATGAGGGGGTAGAATGAAATATCTTGTGACGGCTGATGAGATGAAAACATATGATGCCAACACCATTGCGCGCACGGGGATCCCCGGGATGGTCTTGATGGAGCGGGCGGCCCTCGCGGCGTTTGACATGATTCAGAAGAGATTCGGCGGATTGTCTGCGCGCGACAGGCATGTTCTGATCGCGGTGGGGACAGGGAATAACGGCGGGGACGGCCTGGCGCTGGCGAGGCTTTTGGCGGAGTCGGGTTATGATGTGGAAGTGTGGAGCGCGGTCCCGCCGGAGAGCCAGACGGGCGTCTCGGCGCAGTGGAAGGAGCAGATGCAGATTTTAACCCATTATCCGGCGGAGATTGTGGGCAAACCGCAAAGAGGCGAATATACTATTATTGTGGATGCGATTTTTGGCGTGGGATTGTCCAGAGAGGTGACGGGAGACTATGCCCGCATGGTTGCGGTCTGCAACGAGCTTGCAGGGTTTAAGTTGGCGCTGGATGTGCCGAGCGGCGTTCACTCCGACACGGGAGAAGTGTTGGGGTGTGCGTTTCGGGCGGATGTGACGGTGACTTTTGGTTTTGCCAAGAGGGGCCTTGTGTTGTATCCGGGTTGTGAGTATGCGGGCGAGCTTGTGCGCGCGGATGTGGGCATCACGGAGGCGGGGTTTTATGGAAGGCAGCCGGAAATGTTTTATTATGACGAAGAGCCGTCCGCGCTGCTGCCAAAGCGGAACCCGTCCGGCAACAAGGGTACGTTTGGCAAGGTGCTTTTGATCGCGGGAGACTATAATATGGCGGGCGCGGCGATCTTGAGCGCGAGAGCGGCTTATCGGGCCGGAGCGGGCATGGTCAGGGTACTGACCCCCAGAGAAAACAGAGAGATTTTACAGTGCGCCGTGCCGGAGGCTCTTTTGGGCGTCTGGGAGGACTGGGAGGCGGGCGCGCATTGGGCTGACATGATCGGAATCGGCCCGGGTCTGGGAAAGGGCGCTGCCGCCAAAGAGGCGCTTGCGCAGGTGATACGGCACACCGACAAGCCTCTTTTGCTGGATGCGGATGCGTTGAATCTGCTGGCGGAGGATACGGCGTTAAAGGAAACGCTTGCGGCGCAGGGAGCTGGCGGCCGGAGCGTGATTCTCACGCCCCATGTGGGGGAATTGTCCCGCTTGACGAAGGTGGCTGTGCCGGAATTGAAAAAAGACCTTGCCCGCCATGGCAAAAAGCTGGCGGAGGCGCTGCATAGCGTGGTGGTGGCCAAGGATGCCAGAACGATCGTCTGTGCAGAACAGGGGCCGTTTTGTGTCAATATACGGGGCAACAGCGGTATGGCCACAGCCGGAAGCGGCGATGTGCTGGCGGGATTGATCTGCGGATTGGCGGCGCAGGGAATGGAGGCTTTTGCGGCGGCGTCTGTGGGCGTATATTTCCATGCCTGTGCGGGGGAAGCGGCCTCCTGTGAGAAGGGGGAGTACGGCTGTATGGCGCAGGATATCGTGGAGGCCGCGGCACAGATTTGTAGGAACGCGGATGGATAAAGGAACGCGGACAGATGAAGAAACGCGGACAGATGAAGGAACACGGACAGATGAAGGAACGCGGACAAATGAAGGAACGCGGATGGATAAAGGAACGCGGATGGATGAAGGAACGCGGATGGATGAAGGAACGCGGATGGATGAAGGAACGCGGATGGATAAAGGAACGCGGATGGATGAAGGAACGCGGATGGATAAAGGAACGCGGACAGGTAAAGGAAGTGGACAGATGAAAGAGACGGTTCAGGAAAGGATACAGGAGAGCGGAAAAAAAGAGTGTCAGGAAAAGCTGCGCACATATATGCGGGGTTATGTGGAGGTCGATCTGGATAAGATCGTCTCGAATATGAGGCATTTGAAAGCAAATCTTCCGAAGGACACACGTTTGATGGCTGTGGTCAAGGCGGACGGCTATGGGCATGGGAGCGTGCCGATCGCCCGCGTCCTGGAGCCGCTTGATTTTGTATACGGTTTTGCGGTGGCTACGGCCGAAGAGGCGCATATCCTCAGAATGGCGAAGATCGAAAAGCCGATCCTTATTTTGGGTTACACCTTTCCTTACAGCTATGAGCAGTTGGTGAGGGAGGAGGTTCGTTTGACGGTATTTCGTACAGACACGATAGAGGCGCTTGCAAGAGCCGCCGGAGCAGTCGGAAAGTGTGCGAAAGTCCATGTGAAGGTGGACACCGGCATGAGCAGAATTGGCATTTCGCCGGACGAGGAGGGATTGTCGTTTGTGGGGCGGCTTCTGCGGGAGAACGCAATCGAAGTCGAGGGAATCTTTACTCATTTTGCCAGGGCGGATGAGACTGACAAGGGTGCGGCCAAAAGGCAGTTTGCGATTTTTCAGCGTTTTGTGGAGCGCATAGAGAAGACATTTGGCGTTTCCATTCCCATGCGGCATTGCGCCAACAGCGCCGCCATCATGGAACTGCCAAAGATGGGACTTAACATGGCCAGAGCGGGGATCGCTCTCTATGGCCTGTATCCATCCGCGGAGGTGAGCAAGGGTTCGGTGTCGCTTGCGGCGGCGCTTTCCCTGTACAGTCATGTTGTATACATAAAGACTATTCACGCAGGCCAGAGCGTCAGTTACGGGGGGACGTTTACGGCAGAGCGCGCCATGCGTGTGGCCACCATCCCGTTGGGGTATGGGGACGGCTATCCCAGAGGATTGTCCGGCAAGGGATCTGTGTTGATCAGAGGAAAGAAAGCGGCGATCCTTGGCAGAGTGTGCATGGATCAGTTTATGGTGGATGTGACGGATATACCGGATGCGGCGGAGGGGGATCTGGTGACGTTAATCGGAGCAGACGGAGGAGAGCGGATTGACGTCGAATGGTTGGGCGAGTTGTCGGGACGCTTTCATTATGAGCTTGTCTGCGACTTGGGGAAGCGTCTGCCCAGAGTGTATTTGCGGCATGGCGAGCCGGTCCTTACGGCAGATTATGAACAGGAATAGGCAGCGGACTTTTGATAAATTGTAGTGAAATTGAATACCTCCGGATAAATCGGCAATACTTTCTCTAGCAAGAGCTGATGGGCCGACGGATGAGATTTTACGTCCGCGCGGCGGAATGGAGGAAAAATGAGACGAGGAGATGTTTATTATGCAGATCTGCGCCCAGTGGTGGGATCCGAGCAGGGCGGCATCCGACCGGTTCTTATCGTGCAGAACGATGTGGGAAACCGGCACAGTCCTACGGTGATCTGCGCGGCCATTACCTCAAAGATGAATAAGGCGAAGCTCCCCACCCACATTGAATTGAGCGCTTCTTTGTACGATATGGATAAGGATTCGGTGGTGCTGTTGGAGCAACTTCGGACGATCGACAAGAAACGGCTCAAGGATAAAGTGTGTCATCTGGAGGGGGAGATCATGCGGAAAATAAACCGCGCGCTGATGATCAGTCTGGAGTTGGATACATAAGCGCAGCCGGAGAGGAGCGGGAGACTTTTTCCACATTCTTGACGAATAGATACAGAAATGGTATATTTATGGAAAATCTGCAAAAGAGAGGGACGATACATGGGCGATGGCGAACCTACTGCCAGTATACTGTTGTTTTTGTTGTTGGTGCTGATCGATTTCTTTTTTTACGGTTTTGGCGCAGCGATTAAAAGTCTGAACGAGAAGGAGGTTGAGCGCAGGGCGGAAGAGGATAAGGATAAAAAGGCGATTCGTCTAAAGAGTATTATAGACGACCCTTCTATTTATGTGAATACGGTGCAGCTTATCGTCACCCTGATTCATATGATTGTGGGCGCTTTCTATCTGAGGCTGTGGTCGGGCGGACTGCAGAGAGCGATCGACGTGATGCGGGAGCATGATCTGCATGTTGACAGGGCGCCTGCGGTGCCTCTCGCGGTGGCGGTCACAGTGGTCTCTATGGCGGCGTTGTTGTACATACTCCTGACTTTTGGCGTGCTCCTTCCCAAGCGGATCGCAGCGAGAATGCCGGAGAGATGGGCGTATGCGTGTATCACTCCCGTGTATGTGGTGACCAGATTCCTGCGTCCGCTCACCGGACTGGTGACGGCCACTACGGGCGGAATCTTGTTTTTGTTCGGGGTTCGTGAAAAAGAGGGCGAGAACGACGTGACGGAGGAAGAGATCATCGAGATGGTCAACGAGGGTCACGAGCAGGGGATCATTGAGGCGAGTGAGGCGGAGATGATCTCAAATATCTTTGAATTTGGGGACAAGGAAGCGCAGGATATTATGACGCACCGCAACAATATCGCGGCTATTGACGGGGCGGGCAGGCTCAGGGACGCCATCTTTTTTATGCTGGAGGGGAAAAACAGCCGTTATCCCGTCTATGAGGAGAATATCGATCATATTGTCGGGATCCTGCATTTAAAAGACGCCATGCGTTATCATCAGTGGGAGGAGAAGCTGGAACAGCCTGTGAAGAATCTGACAGAGCTGCTCAGGGAGCCGCGTTTTGTGCCGCAGACCAAAAATATAGACGAGTTGTTTCGGGAGATGCAGCGGGACAAGCTGCAGATGGTCATTGTGGTGGACGAGTACGGCCAGACGGACGGCCTGCTGGCCATGGAGGACATTTTGGAGGAGATCGTGGGCAACATCCAGGATGAGTATGACGAGGACCGAACTTATATCGAGGAGAAGGGCGAGGACGAGTATATTCTGGAAGGGAAGACCCCCCTGGAGGAGTTGGAGGAGCGATTCCATATCCGTTTTGACAATGAGGATTTTGAGACCTTGAACGGCTATCTGATCTCTAAGCTGGATCGGATACCGGAGCCGGACGAGGATTTCGATGTGGATCACGACGGGTATAATTTTAAGATTTTGTCCGTGGAAAACAAGATGGTCACAAGGGTTCTTCTGACCAGACTGCCCGGGCCGGAGGAATCGGCACTTGAACAAAACGGCGAACAATGATATGATAGAAAACAGTGTAAACAATAACGTAAGAAGGAGTAAAAAATATGTCAGGACATTCTAAATTTGCAAACATTAAGCATAAAAAGGAAAAGAACGACGCCGCGAAGGGCAAGATCTTTACTATTATCGGGCGTGAGATCGCAGTCGCCGTGAAGGATGGCGGGCCGGATCCCAACAACAACTTTAAGCTCGCCGCTGTGATCGCCAAGGCCAAGGCCAACAATATGCCCAACGATACCATTGAGAGAGGGATCAAGAAGGCGGCCGGAGACGCCGGTAACGTAAACTACGAGTACATTACATACGAGGGTTACGGGCCGGGCGGCATCGCCATCATTGTGGATGCGCTGACGGACAACAAGAACCGCACCGCCGCCAATGTGAGGAGCGCCTTCACAAAGGGGCAGGGCAATGTGGGAACGCCCGGATGTGTGTCTTTTATGTTTGACCGCAAAGGGCAGATTATGGTGGACAAGGAAGAGTGCGACATGGAGGCGGATGATCTGATGATGCTGGCCTTGGACGCCGGAGCGGAAGATTTTTCCGACGAGGAGGACTGCTATGAGATCCTGACGGATCCGGACGGTTTGGAGACAGTCCGCAAGGCGTTGGAAGACGGGGGCGTCCCCATGGTGAGCGCAGAAGTTACGATGCTGCCGCAGAATTATGTGGCGCTGACGGATGAGACGGCCGTGAAGAATCTGCAAAAGACGCTGGATCTTCTGGAAGAAGATGACGATGTACAGGCGGTTTACCACAACTGGGATGAATAAATAATAAGAGGATTAGTATGGATAAATTGGCGATCGTGGTTCCTTGTTATAACGAGGAAGAGGTATTAAAAATTGCATCCAAGGCTCTGCGGGAGGTTCTGGACGATCTGATCCGCAAGGAAAAGATCGCGGAGGACAGTTTTATCTTGTTTGTGAATGATGGCAGTAAGGACCGCACTTGGGAACTGATCGAGGAGGAGCACAGAGCTTGTCCTGAAAGGGTGTGGGGCGTGAAGCTCGCGGGCAATGTGGGGCATCAGTTCGCTCTGACGGCGGGGTTGATCACAGCAAAGGATCTGAGTGATGTGATGGTGTCCATCGACGCAGATTTGCAGGATGACATAGAGGTGATCGAGGAGATGATCGACAAATACCACGCGGGCTGTGATATTGTCTACGGTGTGCGCAGAGAGCGCAAGACGGACACCTTTTTTAAGCGGACGACGGCGCAGGGTTTTTACAAGGTCATGGATCTGATGGGGGTTAAGACCATCTATAATCATGCGGATTTCCGTTTGATGTCCAAGCGCGCGGTGGAGCAGTTTTCCCTCTACAAGGAGACCAATCTGTTTCTGCGGGGGATGATGCCGCTGATCGGCTATCAGACTGATATGGTGTACTATGATCGCAAGGAGAGAGTGGCGGGAGAGTCCAAGTACCCGTTGAAAAAAATGCTGGCGCTTGCGTTCAATGGGATCTCATCTTTCAGTGTCAAGCCCATCAGCATGATCTTGGGGCTGGGGTTTGGAATCGTGCTGGTATCTGTGGCGGCGGCGGTCTATGCGTTTGTCTCTTATTTTACAGGGCATGTGGTGCCGGGATGGACTTCGTTGATCTTGTCCATCTGGTTTTTGGGAGGCGTGCAGCTTTTGGCAGTGGGCTTGGTCGGACAGTATATCGGCAAGATTTATATGGAGGTCAAACAGAGGCCTCGATACAATATAGAAAAGGTACTTACGGACGAAGAACAATAGGATACGCATGAGATGGTCTGGAAGAAAAATGGTTTCAGTTATGTGATGTGGTTTTTCTATGTGCTTTTGGCGCTGGGAGGACTTTATATCGGAGCGCACGGATTGTGTGCGAGGGTGGAGCGGTCTGCCTTGAGCGGCGGGATCGTCAGCAGCATAGCGCTTTTGGTGGGCGGCGTGTTGGCCATATCCGCTCCTAAAATCAACGCTGCACTGGGAGGCAGGCGGCCTGGAAGGAACGTCTGTCTGCAGCTTGAGGCGCTTTTTTTGGTGGCGGTCGCTATCATGGCGATTGTTCTGAACAAATGGCCCATGCAGTCCGCAGCGGGAGAGATGTCGGGAAATCTTTATTTTCAGGCGGCGCTCGTGGAGGAAGGAAGAGAGATTCCGCAGATTGCACACGGCATCGTGTATCTGTATGTGCAGATACTCCACCTGGTCCTTTTTTTGTTTGGCAATAAACCGTTGGCGGCGATCGTGCTGCAGATGGTGTTGTACCATATGGGGATCTTGACTTTGTATGCGGGTGTGAGGAGGCTTTCCGGTATGCTGCCGTCGGCAGTCATGCTCTTTTTTGTCTGCCAGTCGTCCGATATCGCTAAAGAGGCGGTGACGCCGTCCCCGCAGACGCTTTATCTATTGTGTTATGGAGTGGCTTTCTGGATTGTGGCGGGCAGAGTCAGGAGCACGGGGAAAAGCTTGTTCTTAAATCTGGCGGCGGGATTGGCCGCGGCGATCGTGACTTATCTGGATGTGACGGGAGTCACGCTATTGTTGATCCTGGCGGCGGGCACTCTGATGAAGGAAGGCAGGACAGGAGAAAAGTGGACGGAGAAGCTGCTTCCGTTTATACAGTCTCTTGCGGCGGCGGTAGTCTGCTTTTTGCTTCTGGCTTTTTTGGACGCGAGAGGCAGTCAAAAGGGTGTGGTGGAAATTTTATCCGCCTGGGGCAGGAACTACAAGCTGGGAGCGTTTCACATTCCTTTTGCCGAGTTCTCTGATTTCGGCGATGGTTGGGACAATGTGGCGCTTATTTTGATGTGCACGGGGATATTCAGTTTTTGGTGTTACAAGAGATGGGAGAAATTGAGCGTGTGGGTGCCGGCGGCGCTTGCGATCGTGGCATCGGCGGCGTTTAGTGTGTTTTCCGGAGAGGTGGACGGCAGTCTGTGGCTGCGTCTGACGGTGTATATTTTGGCGGGAGTCGGGATTGCACAGTATTTTGGACCGGCGGAACGCTTTGTGCATGTGTCCAAAAAGCGAGCGCAGGATGCACAGGGGAGCGGTTCGGAAGGCGGTAAAGAAGGTGTGCCGTGGACGTTTGTGAAGCTGGATTCGGAGGAAATCACGGACGGATATGTGGAATTTGCGCAGAGGAAGCAGGAAGAACCCTCGCAGGAAGGGAAGGCTGTGGGAGAGGCCGGGACGGACAAGGGAGACATCGGAAAAGGCGGAGAAGAGATGAAAGAAGAGAAAGAAGAGACTGAAAAAGAGAAAAAAGAGGATTTACAAGGCGGGAAAGAGGCCGGAAAAGGGGAGCCGGGAAAAGTTGTGACGGTCACCGTCAGGGGAGAGACCAAGCAAGTGAAACTGTTGGATAATCCGCTTCCGCTTCCTAAGCAGCATGAGCATAAGGCCATGGATTATGGTTTGAAGGAAGAGCCTGATCTGGACGATTATGATATTGCCGTGGCGGATGACGACGATTTTGACGCATGGTGATTCTAATTTTTGTAGCAGATCTTGCGTAATAGATCAGCCATAAAATAAATGCTTCATAAAATAAATGCTTTTTTAGCCAAGGTCGTAGCAAGTGTCATTGTACGAATGGTATATTCCAACGCAGACATGCTTTCTCTGCATCTCGCTCGTAATAATGGCATCGCTAGCGTCTGCTTTTGGAGTATACCATTCGCACAATTCGGATCACAGCAATCGTTAAAAATCATTTGACATTGCTGGAGAGTAACATTCGGGTAACCTTGCCGGTATAAAAATGCCGATTCGTGAGATATTAGTAGGAAGCGGGTCAAGTTTGTTTGACGCGTAAGCGAAGACGGAAGGCAGGGCGGAGATATGGCCAAAAACGACAAGGAACGCAAAGAAAATAAAGAGAATCAAGAGAATAGAGAGAACCAAGAGAATAGAGAGAACCAAGAAAAGAAAGAGAATAGAGAAAACAGGGACAAGAAGGGCAATCGGGACAGCGGCGGAAAGGATGTCAAAAACAGCGAGGACGGGCAGGAAAAGAGAGAGCAGGAAGAACACAAGGACGATAGGATAAAACAGACCGGACAGGTCACGTTGAATGAGAATGAGGAGCATCACACCATTCATCTGCTCTCTATTATCGGGGAGATCGAGGGGCATGACAATCTCTCCAACAATTCCAAGACCACCAAGTATGAGCATATTTTGCCACAGCTTGCGGCCATCGAGGACAGTAAGGACATTCAGGGTGTGTTGGTGCTTTTGAACACCATGGGCGGCGATGTGGAGGCGGGGCTTGCCATAGCGGAGATGATCGCCTCTCTGAGTAAGCCTACGGTGTCTCTTGTGTTGGGCGGCAGTCATTCCATCGGCGTCCCTATCGCGGTCAGCACGGATTATTCTTATATTGTACCCACGGGCACGATGGTGATTCATCCGGTGAGGATGAACGGGATGGTCATCGGTGTGCCGCAGACATTTGACTATTTTAAATCCATCCAGGACAGGATCACGGGATTTGTCTGTAGACATTGCAGGGTGGAGCAGGAGCGTTTTGAGGAGCTGATGATGGAGACCGGCATCCTCACAAAGGATGTGGGTACGATTCTGGTGGGGGAGGAGGCTGTGCAAAACGGCATCATAGATGAAGTGGGCGGGATAGACAAGGCTATCCACAGGCTGCATTTGATGATTGAAAAGGAAGTGTAAAAATGTTATACTCATATAGATGTCTTAGAAAAAACAGTGCATTGTTTGATAGAAAGGTATGATGAAGATGGCAGCTACATCAGGCAGGAGAACATCTTCTTCCCAAAGGAGCAGTACTACCAGGAAAACGGGCGGGAACAGCAAAAAGAGTCGGGTTAAGGAGCCGCAGGAGGTTGTGGAAAATCAGGACGGAGCGCTGTTCCATGAGATCGGACTGATCGTTTTGTTTGTGGCCATGTTGATCTTGTTCTGCTGTAATTTTGGGATTATCGGCCCTGTGGGCAATGCGGTCAGCAATGTCCTTTTCGGGGTGTTTGGTTTTACGGCATACATTGCCCCTATTTTACTGTTTTTGGCGTTTGCGTTCTGGTATGCCAACCAGGGCAATGCCAATGCGGCGCGCAAGCTTGGGGCGGGTGTGGCGCTTTTTGTGATGCTTGGCGTCGTGTGCGATCTGTTTGTGGGAAGCACGGCAGAGATGGAGTCCTACGATGTCAAGGCACTCTATCTGATTTGCAGCGAAGGCAAGAAAGGCGGCGGTGTGCTGGCCGGCAGTCTGGCTTATCTGCTTCAGCATTATTTGGAGCTTTTGGGCACCGTGCTGGTGGTTCTTTTGTGTTCTGTGATCAGCTTGATCTTACTCACGGAAAAGTCGCTGCTTGACAGTATGAAGACCGGCGGGAGCCGTTTGAAGGAGCGTTCTAAGGAGGATGCCTCTAGACGCAGAGAACAGGCGGCTGTGCGCAGGGAAGAACAGAAGGAGCAGCGCGCCCGCAGAGAGGAAGAACGCAGACTTCGGGCGGAGGAAAAAGAAAACGAGAAAATCTTGCGCATGGAGAAAAAAGTCACGGGCGTCATGTTAGATACCGCGCTGAAGAAAGAGGAGAAACGGCGCGACAATATTCACGAGATTACATATGCGGAGGGGGAGGAAGAACTTCAGAACGGCGAAGATACAGGGATATATGAGAGTGACACGAGTGTCGCAAATAATACGGCTAACGCGCCCATCTTTGATTTTGAGAAAATACAGATCAGAAGTTCGCATCAGGTGACGTTGGACGCCTCCGCTTATCCGGATGCGGAAGGGTATGCTCCGGAGCCGGAAGCCGTGGAGGAGCTCCCGTATGGGGAGGAGTCTCCGTATGGGGAGGAGTCCTCGTATGGGGAGGAGTCCTCGTATGCGAGGGAGTCTCTTTATGCGGAGGAACCATTTTATGGGGAAGCACCCCGACAGGACAGTGCATCCTATGAGGAGGATGAGAGGAACCGGATCCGCGTGCACAAGGCGGATATGGAGGAGCTTGCACCGCAGGAGTCGGAGGAGATTCGTCCCAGACCGGTGGCACCTAGGCAATCTATTCCCAGAGAATACAGACGGCCTTCTTTGGAACTCTTGAAAAAAGGCAGATCGACTGCAGGCGATTCCAGCAGAGAGTTGAAGGAGACCGCAATGCGTCTGCAGCAGACCTTGGAGACGTTCGGCGTGAGGGTCACGATCACCGATATCAGCCAGGGGCCTACGGTCACGCGATATGAGATGCAGCCGGAACAGGGCGTCAAGGTGTCCAAGATCGTGGGGTTGACGGAAGATATCAAGCTGAATCTGGCGGCCACGGATATCCGTATGGAGGCGCCCATTCCGGGCAAGGCTGCGATCGGCATAGAGGTGCCCAACAAGGAGACTCTGCCCGTGGCGCTCAGAGAGCTTTTGGAGAGCGGAGAATACCAGAATTTTAAGTCCAATATCGCGTTTGCCGTGGGAAAAGATATCGCCGGCAAGGTGGTGGTGACGGATATCGCCAAGATGCCGCATATGCTGATAGCGGGTTCCACCGGTTCCGGCAAGTCCGTCTGTATCAATACTCTGATTATGAGTATTTTGTACAAGGCGCACCCGGACGATGTAAAGTTGATCATGGTGGATCCCAAGGTGGTGGAGTTGAGCGTGTACAATGGGATTCCCCATCTGTTGATTCCGGTGGTGACGGATCCCAAGAAGGCTTCCGCGGCGCTGCATTGGGCGGTGACGGAGATGGAGGACCGCTACAGGAAGCTTGCCGAGATGAATGTCAGAGAGATTCACGGCTACAATGAAAAGGTTCAGGCGATGCGGGACAAAGGCGATGAGAACGCTCCGGCCAAGATGCCCCAGATCGTCATTATCGTAGATGAACTCGCCGATCTGATGATGGTGGCTGCCGGAGAAGTGGAGGAGGCCATCTGTCGTCTGGCCCAGTTGGCGAGGGCGGCCGGTATCCATTTGATCATTGCGACCCAGCGGCCCAGCGTGGATGTCATCACCGGCCTGATCAAGGCGAATATGCCGAGCCGTGTGGCGTTTGCGGTGTCCAGCGGCGTGGATTCCCGCACGATTTTGGATATGAACGGCGCGGAGAAGCTGTTGGGAAAGGGAGATATGCTTTTTTACCCCCAGGGTTATGCCAAACCTGCCAGGGTGCAGGGAGCCTTTGTCTCGGACGGCGAGGTCTCCGCTGTGGTGGACTTTTTGAAGAACCAGGCTATCGGCAATACATATGCCGAGGATGTGGAGGCGAAGATCAATTCCGGCAGCGTGTCGGGAGCAGGCGGCGGAGAGGCAGGCTCGAGGGATGAGTATTTTGAGCAGGCGGCGCGCTTTATCATCGACAAGGATAAGGCTTCCATCGGGATGTTGCAGCGTGTGTTGAAGGTGGGATTTAACCGGGCGGCGCGGATCATGGATCAACTGTGTGAATATGGCATCGTCGGGGAAGAGGAAGGAACCAAACCCAGGAAGGTGCTGATGAGTATGGAGCAGTTCGAGCAGCTTTTGGAGGAGATATAGCGTGGCAAAAGCGGAGGAGATTATGAAAACAGATATTCAGATCGCGCAGGAGGCGAAGATGCAGCCGATCGCACAAGTGGCAGATAAGATCGGCATCGACGCGGAGGAATTGGAGTTTTACGGGAAATATAAGGCAAAGCTCACAAACGCTTACATAGAAAAAGGAAAGGATAAGCCGAACGGGAAACTGATTTTGGTCACGGCCATCAATCCCACCCCTGCGGGGGAGGGGAAGACCACCACCAGCGTCGGTCTGGGGGATGCCTTTGCCAGACTTGGGAAAAAGGTGGTGATCGCTTTGAGAGAGCCTTCGCTCGGCCCCTGTTTTGGCATCAAGGGCGGCGCGGCCGGAGGCGGCTATGCGCAGGTGGTGCCCATGGAGGAGTTAAATCTGCATTTCACGGGAGACTTCCACGCGGTGACTTCCGCTAACAATCTGCTTTCTGCGATTTTGGATAATCATATTAAACAGGGCAATGAGCTTGGGATCGATACAAGGCAGATTGTGTGGAAACGTTGTGAGGATATGAACGATCGGGCGCTTAGGAATGTGGTGGTAGGACTCGGCGGCAAAGCGGACGGTTTTGTGCGGGAGGAACATTTTGTGATCACGGTGGCCAGCGAGATCATGGCGATTTTGTGTCTGGCGGCCGATCTGAGAGATCTGAAGGAGCGTCTGTCCCGCATAATCGTGGCCTACGACATGGAGGGAAAGGCGGTGACAGCAAAGGATTTACAGGCGGTCGGCGCTATGGCGGCGCTGTTGAAGGATGCGTTGCAGCCCAATTTGGTGCAGACCTTGGAGCACACTCCGGTACTGGTGCACGGAGGGCCTTTTGCCAATATTGCCCACGGGTGCAATTCCGTGAGAGCCACACGGACGGCATTGAAAATGGCGGATTACTGTATTACGGAAGCGGGTTTTGGCGCGGATCTGGGCGCGGAAAAGTTTTTTGACATCAAATGCAGGGAGGCAGGTTTAAAACCTGACGCCGCCGTGCTGGTAGCCACCGTGCGGGCGCTCAAATACAATGGTGGTGTGGCCAAGGCTGATTTGAACAGGGAGGATCCGGACGCCCTGAAAAGAGGGATTGTCAATCTGGAGAAGCATATAGAGAATCTGAAAAAGTATCAGGTTCCCGTCGTGGTGGCTTTAAACGCTTTTTCCGAAGATTCGGATGCCGAAGTGGATTTTGTGAGGCGGTTTTGCGAGGAGAGAGGCTGTGAGTTTGCGATCTCCCAAGTGTGGGAGAAAGGCGGCGAGGGCGGCGTAGATTTGGCGCGCAAAGTGCTGAACACTTTGGAGCGGAAGGAGAGTCATTTTGCGCCGCTGTATCCGGATGAGATGAGCCTTCGGGATAAGATCAAGATGATTGCGCGGGAGATTTACGGCGCGGCCGACGTGAAGTTTGCAACGGCTGCGGGGAAGCAGTTAGAGAAACTGGAACAGATGGGATTCGGCAGGCTGCCTGTGTGCATGGCCAAGACGCAGTATTCTTTTTCGGATGATCCCACACGGCTGGGCAGGCCGGAAGGGTTTGATCTGAATGTGCGGGAGGTGTATGTCTCCGCGGGAGCGGGATTTGTGGTGGTGTTGACGGGAACGGTGATGACAATGCCGGGCCTGCCCAAACAACCGGCGGCCTACGGGATCGATGTGGATGACAACGGCGTGATCAAGGGATTGTTTTGAGTGAATGATAGGAGGAAGATATGGCGCAGATTATTGACGGGAAAGTGATATCCGCCCAGATCAAAGAGGAATTGAAAGAAAGGGTGGCCAGGCTGAAGGAGCAGGGCACGGAGGTCACGCTGGCGGTGATACAGGTGGGAGAGGATCCGGCCTCCACCGTCTATGTGAGAAACAAAAAGAACGCCTGCGCGTACATTGGCGTGCGGTCTTTGGCGTATGAACTTCCGGAGGAGACAGAGGAGGAAAAACTGCTCTCTCTGATCGGGGAGCTGAATGGCAGACAGGACGTAAACGGTATTTTGGTACAGCTTCCTCTGCCGAAGCATATTGACGAGGAAAAGGTGTTGAACGCCATCGATCCCAAAAAGGATGTGGACGGCTTTCACCCGCAGAACGTGGGGGCGCTTTGCATCGGGAAGGCCGGTTTCGTGTCCTGTACGCCGGCGGGGATCATTCAGCTTTTAAAGCGTTCCGGTATCGAGGTCGAGGGGAAGGAATGTGTGGTCGTGGGCAGGAGCAATATCGTGGGGAAACCCATGGCGATCTTGCTGCTGCGGGAGAATGGCACGGTCACCATCACCCACAGCCGGACGAAGGATCTGAGGGAAGTGACCAGGCGCGCGGATATTTTGGTGGCCGCGGTGGGGAAGCCTAAGATGATCACGGCCGACTATGTGAAGGAGGGCGCGGTGGTCATAGATGTGGGGATTCACCGGAATGAGCAGAATAAGCTTTGCGGCGATGTGGATTTTGAGAGTGTGGAGCCTAAGTGCAGCGCGATCACACCCGTACCCGGCGGAGTCGGGCCCATGACGATCGCCATGCTGATGAATAATTGTGTGGAGTCTGTGGCATTACAGCAGATGTGAAAGGTGTCATAACTTATGAAATGTCCGAATTGTGGGGCCGAGATGGCGGAAGGTTCTCTTTACTGTAACCAGTGCGGGGAAGACATCCATATCGTGCCTGATTTTGAGCCGGAGCTGGACGAAAACATACAGCAGACGATAAAGAACATTGCGGAAGACATTTGGGAGAATGACAGAATAGAGAAGGAAGATGCCGCAGAGACACAGAAAACATCCAAAGAGCAAAAGGGTTACAAAAAAAGAATTATTTTTGCGATTGTTCTTGTGGTATTTCTGGTGGCGGGAACTATGGGCGGTATAGCGCTCTATCTGCACTATTCTGTGGATTACCAGATAGACAGGGCCAGAGAGTGTATGGCGGATGGACTGTATGAGAGAGCGATCGCATATTACGACCGCGCCATAGAACTGGATGAGAGCAATGTAGATCTGATGGTGGAGCTGGCTGAGGTTTACTATCAAAAGAACAATAAGATGGAATATGAATATCTTCTGCGGGAGATCGTCAGGAATGAAAGCGCTTCGGCGGAGCAGTTGGAGGCGGCGTACGGAAAGTTGATCGCCATTTACCGTGACAGGGAGGATTACCAGACGATCAACGATTTTTTGCTGGAGAGCGATAATGCTGCGATTTTGGCGCTCTATCCGAATTATGTGGCGCTGGCGCCGGAATTTAGCGTAAAAGCGGGATATTACAATAGCATACAGCCGCTCAAGTTGACCGCATCGGGAAACGGACAGATCTATTATACTTTAGACGGCAGCGACCCCGACGAGAACAGCACGCCGTACACCATGCCCATTTTGCTGGAAAACGGAGACTATGTGATCAAAGCTTATTTTTTGAATGAAAATGGGATCGCCAGCCAGGTGGCCGAGGCAGAATATCATATTGCGATCGAGAAGCTGCCTGTGCCGGAGATCAGCGTTATGAGCGGGGATTATCGGGAGGCCACAAAGATCGAGGTCACGGACGACAGTACCAATGTGTATTATACTACGGACGGAACCGACCCCAATGTGACGTCCACTCCCTACACGGGGGCCATTCATATGCCGCTTGGCAATTCCATATTTCGATTTATACGGATCGAGGACGGCAGATCCAGCGATATAGAAGAGCGGATCTATCATCTGACTTTAAATACCAGCATCAGCACTTCCATGGCGGAGGATGCGGTGGTGGATTATAGGCTCAACACCGGAAAGATCGTGGATAGGGAGGGCCATTTTGTGTGGGGCAGCAGCGATGCTTATCAATATCGGTATCAGTATGTGACCAATATCAATCGGATCGGTGATTTTTATGTGATCGCGGAATATCTGATGAGCACGGACAACACAGTAGCGCGCACCGGCAGTTATTTTGCGGTGGATGTGTATAGTGGGGAGTTGTTTCGCTTACAGATTGAAAATGGCAACTATACATTAGTTGAGATAGAGGAAATGGAAATCCAGGAATAGGGAGGAAAGGTGGACTATGTACAAGATTGTGAAAAAACAGGAGCTTACTGCCAACATTTTTCTGATGGAAGTGGAGGCGGCGCGGGTTGCAAAATCCTGCGAGCCGGGACAGTTTGTGATCGTGCGGACGGATGAGGGGGGAGAGCGGATCCCTTTGACAATTTGCGATTATGACCGTAAGAAGGGCACGATCACCATTGTGTTCCAGACGGTGGGCGCAGCGACTAAGATGATGGCCGGTCTGGGCGAGGGTGACGCGTTCCATGATTTTGTGGGGCCCCTGGGTTGTCCTTCGGAGCTGGTGAAGGAGGAGCCGGATGCCCTGAAGCAGAAGAAGATTCTGTTTGTCGCCGGCGGCGTGGGCACAGCGCCGGTATATCCCCAGGTGAAGTGGCTGCATGAGCGCGGTGTGAACGCAGATGTGATCGTGGGCAGCAAGACCAAGGACTTGTTGATCTTAGAGAAGGAGATGGAGGTTGTCGCGGGCAATCTCTATGTGACTACGGACGACGGTTCCTACGGCAGGAGCGGTATGGTGACGCAGACCATCAAGGATCTGGTGGCGGAGGGAAAGCAGTATGATCTGTGTATCGCGATCGGCCCTATGATTATGATGAAGTTTGTCTGTCAGCTCACCAAGGAGTTGGGACTCCCCACAGTTGTCAGTCTCAATCCCATTATGGTGGACGGCACGGGCATGTGTGGTGCATGCCGTGTGACGGTGGGCGGCAAGGTAAAGTTTGCCTGTGTGGACGGCCCGGAGTTTGACGGGCATGAAGTAAACTTTGACGAAGCCATGAGGCGGCAGCAGATGTATAAGACCGCCGAGGGCAGAGCGATGCTGGCGTTAGAGGAAGGCGACACGCATCACGGCGGCTGCGGAAACTGCTGAGACTTACGGTTCCTGTAGATTAGATTAAAATATGCCTGAAAACGGCAGAAGAATGGAGGAAGGCAATCAATGGACGTTTTGACAAAGATCCCTGTGAGAGAGCAGGATGCAAAGGAGCGCGCCGCCAATTTTAAAGAGGTGTGCCTGGGTTACAATAAAGAAGAGGCTATGAACGAGGCTGCGAGATGTATCAACTGTAAAAATGCGCAATGTATCAAGGGTTGTCCCGTTGCCATCGATATCCCCGCTTTTATCGAGCAGGTGAAGAACGGCAATATTGAGGAGGCTTATCAGATCATCAGCAAGTCCAGCGCGCTGCCCGCTGTCTGCGGCCGTGTGTGCCCGCAGGAAAGCCAGTGTGAGGGAAAGTGCATCCGCGGGATCAAGGGAGATCCCATCTCCATCGGTAAGTTGGAGCGTTTTGTGGCTGACTGGGCGGGAGAGAATGGGATCAAACCCGTGCTTTACGCAGAGAAAAAGGGCAAGAAGGTGGCAGTCATCGGTTCCGGCCCTGCGGGTCTGACTTGTGCCGGCGATCTGGCCAAGATGGGTTATGACGTGACAATTTTTGAGGCGCTGCATGAGGCGGGCGGCGTGTTGGTGTACGGGATTCCGGAGTTTCGTCTGCCCAAGCAGGATGTGGTGGCGAAAGAGATCGAGAATGTGAAATCTCTCGGTGTAAAGATTGAGACCAATGTGGTGATCGGCAAGTCCGTGACCATCGACGAGCTTCTCTCGGAGGAGGGATTTTCCGCCGTGTTCATCGGTTCCGGCGCGGGCCTTCCCAAGTTTATGGGCATCCCCGGCGAAAATTCCAACGGTGTGTTCTCCGCCAACGAGTATCTGACCAGAAGCAATCTGATGAAAGCTTTTGACGAGAATTCCAACACGCCCATCATGCGCGGACGCAAGGTGGCTGTGGTAGGCGGCGGCAATGTGGCGATGGACGCTGCCAGAACGGCGCTTCGTCTGGGGGCAGAGGTGCATATCGTGTACCGCCGCAGCGAGGAGGAGCTTCCCGCCAGGGTGGAGGAAGTTCACCATGCCAAGGAAGAGGGCATCATCTTTGACTTGTTGACCAATCCCACCGAGATTCTTGCGGATGAGAAGGGATGGGTAAATGGAATGAAGTGTATCCGGATGGAGCTGGGCGAGCCTGACGATTCCGGCAGACGCCGCCCTGTGGAGATCCCCGATTCCGAATTTGTCATGGAGGTGGACACGGTGATCATGTCCTTGGGCACTTCGCCCAATCCGTTGATCTCATCCACCACCGAGGGTCTGGAGACGAACAAATGGAAGTGTATCGTGGCGGATGAGGCAAACGGCAAGACCACCAAGGAAGGGGTCTATGCAGGCGGGGACGCCGTCACCGGAGCAGCCACCGTGATTCTGGCGATGGGAGCCGGCAAAGCGGCAGCCAAGGGGATAGATGAGTATTTGTCTAACTGATCAAAAAGATGAAGGGAGAAGTGTATGCCCTGGTGTCCGATATGTAAGAATGAGTATGTAGAGGGAATAACGGTTTGCGCGGACTGCGGATGCGAATTGGTGGAGAAGCTGGAAGACGCTTGTCTGCTCACATTCGGCGATGAGGAACAGATGACGGCGCTTAAGGAATTTTTGACGGCGGGCGGCATCGGGAAGGTCAGTCTGCAGTACGATGAGGCGGAAAGCGTGTATGACCTTAAAGTGCCAAAAGCACAACAGAAGAAGGCGACGGATCTGTTGCGGGTGTTTTTGATTCGGGAAAACGAGCGGTCGAAAGAGCGGCAGGAGGAAGATACTGGCGGCGCATCCAAGGACGGTTTAGGCCAAGAGGAAGATACTGGAAAGGAGGCGTCAGACCAGAGGGAAAATACTGGCGGCGCGTCCAGGGACGGTTTAGGCCAGAGGGAGTATATGGAGGAAGCTTCCGCCGGAAAGGCCGCGCCGCAGAACTATCAGGACAGCGCTGAGAGAGCGGAGGAGAACCGTTCTTCCGCAGGCATACTTTTGTTTACGGGTGTGGCGGGCCTTGTGGTAGTCGCTCTCGGCATTGCAGGGATCATTCCTTTCAGACTGGGGAACGCCTATCTGTTTTACGGGGTGTTGAGCGCCGTCTTTATCCTGTTTATCGTGATGGGAGTAGTCTCCGTGAAAAACGCCAGGTTTTTTGCCAAGAAGGCGGAGTCGGAGAGCAATCTCCAGGAGATTTTGCTCAAGTGGTGCAGGGAGAATCTGCAGGAGGAGACGATCGATGCGCAGATCGCAAAAACAGAAGAGGACACGGAGGAGACATTGTATTTTCGCCGCTGTGAGCAGATCAAGGGGATGCTGAACCATCAGTTTATGAATTTGGATCAGGCACTTTTGGATCATTTTATTGATGAGAAAGTGTACGACATGGTATTCTTGGATAACAGTTAAGATTTCGGCAACTTATGAATGGCATGGCTGAAATGTTACCTCTTTGAGGGGAGGATAGGGAGTAACGCCATGAAGGTTACGATCGTCTGTGTGGGCAGGGTGAAGGAAAAGTTTTACAGGGATGCGCTGGCGGAATACGCAAAGCGTCTGAGCCGATATTGTAAATTGGAAGTGGCGGAAGTGGCGGACGAGATGACGCCCGATGGGGCAAACGCTGTCTGTTGTGAGCAGATCAAGGAAAAGGAGGCCAAGCGCATCTTAGCGAGGATCAGAGAGGACGCCTATGTGTGTACGCTGGAGATAGAAGGTCACAGGCTTTCTTCCACCGGTTTTGCCGAATGGATCGAAAAGGCAGCGGTGGAGGGAAGGAGTGACCTTGTTTTTGTGATCGGAGGTTCGCTGGGATTACATCAGTTGGTGCAAAAGCGATCTGATTTTGCGCTGAGTTTTTCGGATATGACCTTTCCGCACCAGTTGATGCGGGTGATTTTGAGCGAACAGATTTATCGGGCCTTTCGGATCATACATGGGGAGCCGTATCATAAGTAGGGGGACGAAGGGGTTTGGCGGACATGGCACCGTTTCTATTTCCCAATTTTGATAAATTATTGATTTTGGGAAATAGATAATTTATAATGAAGGCGGGGTGATGAAGTATATGAAATTAATTGACCGTACAGCGTATTTGCAAAAGTTGATCAATGTTATGGGAACGCCGGATATTAAGGTGATCACTGGTGTCAGACGCAGTGGAAAATCTAAATTATTGGAATCCTTTCGGGAGTATGTGGCGAAAAATAATTCCGATGCCAATGTTGTACACATCAATTTTAACTTGACTAAGTATGAACAGTATAAAGATTATCATGTGCTGAATGACTACATTGAGCAGTCTTATGTGCAGGGAAAAGAGAACTTTGTTTTGATTGATGAAGTACAGATGTGTCCGAATTTTGAATTGACAATCAATAATTTGCATGCCATGGAGAAATTTGATATTTATATAACCGGTTCTAATGCTTTTCTGTTAAGTTCGGATTTGGCAACCTTATTTACCGGAAGAACTTTAGAGATAAAAGTATATCCGTTTTCCTTTAAAGAATTTTTACAATATTATGAATTAAGGGACAACTATGCTGCTTTTGACAGATATTTGAAAGAAGGGGGCATGGCAGGATCCTATCTTTATAAAGAACAGGAAACGAAGTATGATTATATAGCAGATGTTTTTGACACATTGATCGTGCGTGATATCCGTCAAAAATACAAAATCCGTAATCCGATTCTCATGGATCGCATTGTTGATTTTTTGATGGATAATATCTCTAATCGGACATCTGCGAGAAATATAGCCGCTGCGCTCACAAATAATGAAGATAAGATCAACCATAAAACGGTGGGAAATTATCTGGAATATCTGTGCAATGCTTTTGCATTTTACAAATTCCGCAGATATGATATACAGGGAAAGAAATACCTTGCCGCTAACGATAAGATGTATTTGAGTGATCATACTTTTCGTTATGCAAAGTTGGGAACCAAAAATTTTGATATGGGACGTGTCCTTGAAAATATTGTTGCAATAGAACTTCTTAGACGCGGTTATGAAGTATATGTTGGAGTTCTTTATAAGAAAGAAATTGACTTTGTCGCTTTAAAACGAAGTGAAAAGATTTATATTCAAGTGTCTGATAACCTCAGTGAGGAAAAGACGTTTAGGAGGGAGACAGAGCCGCTGCTTCAAATAAAGGACGCTTATCCCAAGATGGTAATTGCGCGAACCCGAATGGAAGAGTATCAGTATGAGGGAATCAAGGTGGTCGATATTGCGGATTGGCTTGCAGGAGGATGATTAGGTTAGGGCGCCGTTTTTTTGTAAATAACAATAAAGTATATCATCTCTGCGATCGCCGTGATGAACCAGGAAAACACATATAGCAGATACAGCGACCGTATGGTCTGGAAGTATGCAAAGACCGTATAGATCCAGACGATCCGAAACACACAGGAACCCATGATCACAATGATGGTGGGCAGGACGCTTTTGCCAAGTCCTCTGGAGGCCGCTATGGAACAGTCCATAAAAGCGGATACCGAATAAGACAGTGCCATGACGGACAGACGGTTGATGCCGGCTTCCACCACGGCCTGATCATTGGTAAAAAGGGCAAGAAACGGATAGCGGAACAAGTATATGCCGACGCCGATGAGCAATCCGATGAAAAAGGAATAAGTAAGGCAGACGGCAAAGCTTTTTCGGATCCGTTCTTTTTTGCGCGCTCCTAAATTTTGGGCGATAAAGCTGGAACAGGCAGTATAAAAAGCGGCCATCATATCATAGACTAACGGGTCGGCGTTGGCAGCCGCGGAATTGCCTTCCACCATCACATGATCGAAAGAATTGACGCTGGTCTGTACGAAAAGATTGGCGATGGCAAACAAGCCGTTTTGAAAAGCGGCGGGTATTCCGATCCTTAAGATGCGCTGCATTTTGGAGGGATATAATTTCAGGCTTCGGATGTGCAGCGCAAAACCTTCCTTGCTCTTGAACAGTACGGCGAGGATGAGAAAAGCGGAAAGATATTGGGAGATCATGCTGGCGGCGGCAACGCCGGCCACATCCCATCTGCATATGATGACAAAAAACAGATTCAACAATACATTGATGACGCCGGAAAACAGTAGATAATACAGCGGGCGTTTGGTGTCTCCGGCAGCGCTCAATACGGCGTTGCCAAAGTTATATAATCCCAACGCAGGCATCCCCAGCAGGTAGATGCGCAGATAGAGCGCCGCGTCCGAGATCAACTCATCCTTGGTGTGCATCGCCGTCAGAATGGGGCGGGCAAACAGGATGCCACAGACCATGATCGCTATGCCCATGGAACAGCACAGAATCGCGGAGGTATGTACCGTCTCCGTTAGGTCTTTTTTATTTTTGGAGCCGATGTAGAGCGCGGTGAGAGCGTTGACGCCGCTGGAAAGGCCTATGATCAGACCGGTGAACAGGGTGACAAGGATGCTGGTGGAGCCGACGGCGCCCAAAGCGATCGGCCCTGCAAATTTGCCGACCACGGCGATATCCGACATATTGAACAATACCTGTAAAATATTGGAAAACATCAGCGGAATACTGTAGAGGAAAATCTTCTTCCACAGGGAGCCGCTGCAAAGATCCATTTCATATGTTTTCATGGCAGCACCTTTTCAATTACATTCCAGTATAAATCCTATCTTGGCGATACTATCCATCATACACCCAAAATAGAAAAAAGCAAGAGGCTTTCGTATTCTGCAAGGCTTTTGAGTTTCTCATGTGTCTCTGAGTCGATTCGCAATCCTAAGTGTTTATCTTTTTCCATAAAAATCTCCCATCAAATTTGAATTAAGTATATTTTAAGTCCATTTTGTGTCTGCATTTTTGGCAAATATGGATGATAATAGTCGTAGGATTATCAGCCAAAGATTATGACTGGATGCGAGGAGGCGGACAAGATGAAACAGTATGGGTATGTACGAATTTCTACAAAGGATCAGAATCCGGAACGTCAAATTCTGGCAATGCAGGAGCAACAGATCAAAGCATCTGATATTTATTTGGACAAAATATCAGGGCAGGACTTTTCAAGGCCGGAATACATAAAACTGTTAAAAGTTTTAAAAAAAGGGGACGTGCTTGTAGTCAAAAGTATTGACCGATTGGGAAGAAATTACGGAGAAATTCTGGAACAGTGGAGAATCATCACAAAAGAAATCGAGGCGGATATACAAGTTTTGGATATGCCCATTTTAAACACAAACTCTTCCCACTCCGATCTGACAGGCGTATTTATTGCCGATCTGGTGCTTCAGATTCTCGCCTACGTGGCGGAAACCGAGAGGGCGTTTATCAAACAGCGTCAGGCGGAGGGGATCGCGGCGGCAAAACAGCGGGGAGTCAAATTCGGCTGTCAGAAAAGAAATCTTCCGGCGGATTTTGAAAAGTATTATCAAATGTGGGAGAATGGGGAAATTTCTATCCGCAAGGCGGCGGAAGCCTTAAATATGAGCGATTCTACCTTTTTCCGCAGGTGTCGGGAGCGGAATAGAGAAAAAGATCAGGAAAATTGTTTCAAATTGTAGACTTAGTGAAACAGCCTTTTATCACCTCTATTTACTTCAAAAATCTTCCCTAAATCATTATATATGAAGTGTTTCAAAAAGTCTACTTTTTGAAACAGGTACTAAGCGCTGTAGAGGGGGTGAAAATTATTTTTGAATATCTTTGTACAGATAGTAGGGAAACATTGTTATCTAAGTGTGCTGCATGGCTGGAAGCTCCTGAGTTGGACGCTTTGGCAGCGCAATTCGACGGAAAGATCCCGCAAAATACAGACTTTAAGCAGCGTCTCAGATGGTTGGTTGATTTCAGCAGAATTTGGGATTTCAGGAGCTTACAGAAATGTGCACAGGACGCCCAAACAGGAGAAAATGCCCGTTGGCTTCTTGATGGTTCCGGTCTAACGGAAAGCCAGATATTGGCGGCCTTAAAAGCTGCTTCAAAGTTGGGCATGGTGGATTGTGAGTTGCCTGCTCATTCCTGTTATGACGCGATCCTTGTCTTGGGCGGCGCCAGAATGTCCTGTTTCTTCCGCATGAAATATGCGGAAGAATTGTGCCGTCGATATGGTGTTGCGTCAAGCGAAATAACGGGATTGACGGCTATGCGTCTCATAGCGGACTCGGAGAGGAATGCAACAGATACTTATGCGCCTGAAGCCGCCACAGAATTTGATCTGATGTGTGAAGCGGCTAAGAAAATTTTTGCATCTGCGGCTGTCAAGTCTGTCAAAAAAGAATTATGCGAAAACAGTAACCGTTCGTGGGGCGTTATGCAGTTTGAACATAAAATCCCGCTGACGGTACTGGCGGCGGCGTCCACAGAACCGGACAGGCGGCGGGCAAATACGGCGGACACCTTTGAATTTTGGGCGAAGCAAAAGAGTCTGGTGGAGCGTGAGAGACTTTTGCTTGTCACAAGCCAGATTTATGTTCCTTATCAGCAGATGGAGGCGATACGAACCTTGGGGATACCCTATGGATGCAGTATAGAAACTGTCGGTTTTCCGCAGGAATGGTCGGCGCATCTGCAAGGACTGCAGACAGCGGTGAATTATCTGCAGGAGATAAGGTCTGCGCTGTTGGCGATGGAAAAAATCATACAGGAGAAAGAAAATGAGCAAGACAAATGAAAAGACAAACAGGAAGTCGGAACTGGCATTTTCGAGGGAAAATTTTGTGAATATTCCCCGTAATGATGAGGGGGAGATTTTAAATAAGATAAGCAGTTACTGTCAGAGAGCGGGCAATCAGAGATACTTGCTTTCTGTACATGGCTTTCCCGGCACAGGAAAATCTTATTTGATGAGGCAGATATGTCATGAAATCCGTACAAATTCAAAGTATAAGTCCGTTTGCATTAGCTATGCGGATATTTCGGACTGTGCAGATGAAGTAGACGTTTATTACAAAATAGCAAGGGAACTGCAAGATTTTTATATACATCATCCGCATCAGAAGAATAAGGCGGTCGAACAGTTGATTACCATATATGAGTGGGTTTACGGCGTAAATAAGCGATACGCTGTGGAGCATTCCAAAGATAATGGTTCAGACATGGCAGATGCAATCACGGAAATAGTAACGGAAACATGCAATTATTTAATAGAGCAAGATGATACACAGGATACTATTTCTACAGCGCTTGAAGTCGTTGATAAACTTGCCGGTGCAATTCCTTTTGCTAAAGCTCTTATTGCGATTCCACAAATAGTGGTAAAGACTTCACAGGAAAATCGCGCCAGAGCATTATTACAGGAAATTGTTGAAGCATTTTCTTCAAAGATGGTCAGAGAGGAAATACTGCGCAACCTATTAGTCGGTGCAATCAAAGGGGACAAAGCGGCAGAACAACAGTTGTTGAAGCCGGTCATCATTTTAGACAATTTTCAGTTAGTGGCGAACAATGACCTTGGCAGAGATCAGACATGGCTTTCGCAGCCGGGCAAACTGATGGACTCCTTTGATGCAATGTGGATCATTGTGAGCAGACAGAATGTGATTTCTCAGTTTAAAGATATCATTAGAACAAATGGTATGTTAGAAGTATATGAGCTGCAAGGTTTCAATGAAGAAGAAGCCAGACTGTATTTTATGGAGTGCTGTCCCTGTCCTGATTCAAAAGATGAAACTTACAATACCATTATTGAAAAGATGGTGGAAGCCGGACGGATATCGACGCATAAGAAAGGACAATACACATATCTCCCTTATTTGCTTCGCCTGATTGTCTTGCATTACAGAGCGTTGGAAAGAGATCCTTCCCATACGATTGTGCCGGAAGATTTTGTGGCACTGGAAAAAAGGGAAGATATCTTTGGTTACTATTTTTACAAGGATCTGACGGATTTGATGATAAATGCTTTCCAGATCTTATCCTGCATTGATGAATGGGATGCCCTGTGGATAGATTTGGTAAGAGAAAGATTTGATAATCACTTGTTGAATGCTTGGAATCTTTTGTCAAATACCGCTCCAATAGAAGAATTGGAGAACGGGAAATTTAAGCTTCACGAAGCGGTGAAGGAGGGTTTATATAATGGCAGCCGCAACTATATTAAGCTGGATGTATTGAAATATTTATTTGAGAAATTCAACATGATCTACGGAGGAAAGGAAACGGTCGAACATAAGGAAATATGGTATGAGTCAACGCGGTTACAGACTTTTGTAAAGTTGGCATATGCCTATACTGAGGCGGACAACAAGAAAAGTATGGAATCTCTGAAAAACACGATGGCAGTCATCTATGCTCAAAACAAAGAGAGGGGAAGCTTTAGTGATGACTTCATTCGCTTATACAGTGAATATATAGACAAGGTGCGGGAAGAAAAGGAGATTCCTTTCGTGAAAACAAGCCAAATTGATTTGTCAGCGTTGGATAATCTAAAGAATCAAATCGGAGAAAATATAGATCAATGGGAATATTCAGTACAACCTTTCCCATACATTTGTGATTATATGCAGTATTGTTTTAATCTGGGGGATTTGTATACGAATAATAGCCAGAATGATGAGGCAGAGCAGTTAGAGAAGCTATGCTTGTATTTCTGGGAAAAAATGTTGGAAAAAATAAAGCGGGAATACTCGGATAGTGCCGAATATTTTCAATGTCAGCAAAAGATAGTGAAAGCGCGAAATGCGATTGCCTATGATTTATCTGCAAACCATAGTTATTCCAGTGCGCGTGATTATGGTGAGGATGGTATGAACAATTTGAAGGAACTGGCGGTGCAGTTGCTGGACAGGTTGGTGCAGGAAAGTAAAATAAGCGAAGGTGAAAGAGAAATCTATGAAATTATAGTCTTCCCGGAGGAGTCACCGGAGTTTACGGTTAATTCATGCACGGAAATACATAGAGAATTATTTACAAAACTAATTCAGGCATATCAGAAATTGATGGAAAGCGAAATACAGAGTGATAAGTACGGGAAAATTTTGAAACAGTTACTTTTGACTGATCAGCAGAATCTGAGGGGAAATTATCCATGGTATTGTATAAAAGCACCTAAGGAAACAGACAATGCGGATGAAATATGGAAATATGGAGCAAGAACCTATTGGCTGCGCAAAGCGAGGCGGCAGGCAGCCGTCAATATCAAGGCAAATGACCGCACAATTGAAGATTACACCATCAAAATGCAGGAAAGCTATCACAATATCTGTGCATATCTCTTTAAACTAGGAAAGGTGGAAACTGCCTGTATTCTTGAAAAAGAGGTTATGGAGCAGAGCAGCAAGCTTTTGCCGCGTACTTCGTTAAGCGCTCCTGCAGAATCACGGATACGGAAAACAGAAGCAGTTTCAAGGGATAGTACAGAAAAGGGTGGATTGGAAGTTTATCTGTGGAAAAGAGAAGAATTGTCGCTAGAAACCGTTTCGGAGTTTTTTGGCTTGAACGGAAAGCTGTATGAGCAGATGCAGTATATGGGTGACTATTATCTGCATATGGGTTTCTATGAGATTGCCGTGAAGCAGTTCTGCTCTGTCATGCTCTATCGGATGCTTGTACAGGGCGAGGATGACAGTAAGACGTTGGATACATTGATTCGTATGCTTGTAGCGGTTTATGCAAATGATGATACCGAATGCCTGGCACAGGTAAAAGATTATGTCAAAGGAAGGCTGGAGGGCAGTTTGCAGGTGAATTTAAACGCGCGGTCTAAGGGAGTAAAAGAAAAGTGGGAGTGTCTACAGAAAGTATTTGAGATCAGCGAGGAAATGCAGGCAAATAGGGAACAGGACATTGAGGAGATGCTGCGGGTTATTGATTCTCTGTAAGGTGTATATTGCCAGACATAGGTTAAAATCACTGCCCTATATAAGCGATGAATTTAAGGAGGATAATCATGAGCACAAACACCACTGACAAGCCACTTACCGGCTACCCATCCATCGACAAACCCTGGCTGCAGTACTACAGCCAGGAAGCCATCAATGCTCCTTTGCCGGAATGCACGATTTACGAATACCTTTGGGAAAATAATAAGGATCATCTGGATGATGTAGCACTTATTTACTTTGGCAGAAAAATCACATACAAAAAGCTGGGTTCTTTCCTAAGTTTGTTGAGCGCTTTTATATTGTTCCCGTAACAGTACTT
>JAMPHU010000002.1 GCA_023663225.1 Candidatus Gastranaerophilales bacterium | reverse complement strand
ATATTTAGTATATCATAATCCACAAAAACAATCAACAAACTTAGGAAAGAACCCACTTTTGCGGAATTTTTACACTGTCACGCAACAGTTCAGCCTTTTCAAATTGCCCAAATGTTACGGAAAGTTACGCTCCAGCGGGGTAATCATTCCCATTCGGACACGTTTTCACTCGATGAAACACGTAGCGGCACATAAGCTGACAAAGTACGTCAGCTATAGTCAACAACGTTTACTATTAGTGCCGACGTGTTTCAACGGTTCCTCATGGGAACAATTACCCCACTAGAGCTCAGTTACCAAAAATGCCATGTGATCTTTGCTCCATGTTGCGATCCGGATTTTGATGAGAGCATACTTTTTGGAATTGTGGAATACAGGAACAAAGGTTATAGAGAATACTTTCTGTGACGTGAGTCGGATGTAGAGATGAGCCTATCCGGCCGCCACAGAAAGTATTCTCTATAACCTTTGCTCCGTCCCTACGCCAAGCAACCCCTCTTACGGCTAAACCGTTACTCTGTCACACATATTGTTCGATCAAATGCGCCAGATAGTTATGCTGATAAAGCCAAGTCAGAATATCATTCTCCGCTGTGTAGCTTACGATCATTTGCCCGATCATTCCCAGATCCATCATCATCACAAAAGTGTAAAGCGTCCAAAGAAGCAGCACCGTCTCCAACGCTCCAAACACAATTCCCAACAGGTGATCCAACCAATGCACAATCGGCAGTTTGGCAATCATTTTGGCGGAAAAGAATACAATTCCCAACAAATGATGCGCAATCCCTAACGCCGCCAACAACAGCACCGCTACTGCCACATTGAGAAATTCTTTGTTCTGATAACTCCGCAGGCCATTACCCACCAGCACTGCCACAGTGCAGAGCACCACCAGAGATACAAGGGAGATCACTTGTTTTACCATTCCCCGCTTATATCCGGTCACAACATTAACGATCAAAAGAATCACAGCCGCAACAAATAATAAATTCATTTGTACCTCCATTCGGCAAACTCAAATTTCGTTGCTATCTACTATTTTAATTGTATCGTGTCAATGGAATCATTCGTGACCAAAAGATACCGATATGCAGAATTGGTCGGAATCATCACATTCACCACATCTGAAAAAACACCATTGAACTTTTCCAGTCCGTCATATGTACAAATCATACATTGCACTTCATTATATATAATGAAATTATCCTCCGTAAAAATAATATCCGTATAATCGATGTCAAAATAAAAACTGCCCACTTTCTCTGTGGAAGCGCTATATACATCCATCCGATAACGATTGTTCGCATCATCCGACGCGAACACCAGACCCACATATCCATCGTTCGCATAGACAGACAAAATCTCCTGGTCAAACAGATATGCCGCCTTCTCCTCAGGTATCTGACTGCCCTTGTACATTCTCAACTGGCTGTCTCCCACCGCATAGATCGTTCCCTCATCCAGAAAACCGATCTCCGGCACCAACTGATCGGTCAGAGAATATGCGCTGACAATATAATCGCTGACATTGTCTCCGACTGCATTAAAATTATAAAAAGCAATATCCGTCTTCAACACGCCCACATCGACATACACATATGCCACAGCAAGCATGTCCCCGCTCGGCGACAGACTGATCGCACCGGGATAGCCGCTGTCATTCATACGCGTCGGCGCATATGCGCTCAGTTCTCCCGAAGGCTCATATGTATGGATCCATGTAATGTCAGTATCCGCCAAAACTGCCGCCACATAACCGTTGGCGGACACGGCCAGATTGCGTATCGGCATCGCTGTGTTGATCGTCCCCAAAATGCCCTCTGTATTCTGCAGATAAATCTCTCTGCCGTTGTAATTGCCGATCGCTACCACACTCTGATTGATCGCAAGTTTGATATCCTGAATTTCATACGTTTGATTCCAAATCACATTGCCTCGGGAATCAGTACAGTGCGCGCCATCATGGCTATAAGTCAGGATCATGTTCTGAAGCGCCACATCCACAGCGCTGGAATAAGTATCTCTGGGAATAGAAGAGATCACATCATAGCCGGTATAGATATGCCTCCTGTACTGAATCCGCAACAGAACCGCCACTGCCACACAAATTGCCAGAACCAGCGCAATGCGATAAACCGAAGTCAGCTTATGTTTCCAAATCTTCTGTCTGTAATCCGTCCGGTTTTTCTCTCGTTTTTCTTTTTCCCTCAGGAAGTTTCTGATATCTGCCATGAAATAACCTCTGTGCATCTTACATGTTCTCATAACAGTATACCACACTCTCCTCTCACTGAGGTAATAAAATTTTCTGTCCCACTTTAATATCATCCGGATCCGCTATTTCATTGATATGACAGATTTCCGAAAGCCTCGCATCACTTCCGTAATTGCGGATACAAATGCTAGTCAGAGTGTCTCCCTGCCGGATCTCATAAGCCGTCATAGCCGGCCCTTCAGCAGGCGCAGTGCTTTCGGTTCCGTCATTCTTTTCCTCCTGCCCCGTTCCGGAAGAAGTCTCTGCGGGATCCCCCGTCGCTTCAGCCTCCTGACCCTCCTGCGGTGTATTATTTCCTTCAGCCGCATTGCTCTCCTGTGCGGCGCTTTCCTGCATAGACTGCTGATTTTCCTGAAGAATGGCGTCGGTCAGCCTGTCCTCGGCAACTAATGTATCATTGGGCGACATCGCCTCCACAGCGCCCTGCGCATCCTCATCGGGGAGCTTCTGTTCCGTAACGCCCGCCAAAGTCTGTCTCGCCCACACCTGTATATCCTCTATTCCCTGTCCGCCGTTTAGAGAATTTACTCCCACCACACACAACAGGGCAAATACGGCGACTGCTGCCGCCTTCATCCCTCTGAGGCTCGTCCTGCCGGACTTTTGCGACTTCCATACCTGCGTCAAGTCTCTCCGCTCCTCATTGCTCATGCCGGTCTCTGCGGTCCTCGGCGCGATCACCCTGCGCGTAGCGGCCTTACTCTCCTCACCCTGAGACTTTCGTTCCTCCTGACGCCGCTTGACCGTCTCATACTTTTCCTGATCGACCACCTCCGGCTGCGCTTCATCGGATCGCGTTTCCAGCATAAAATTCAACATACTATCGTTCTTTTCATAGAATTGAGCATAACCGGTTATGTATCTGCATATACCGCGATCACAAATGTGAAAACCCTCGATCATATCGCCATTCAATACTCGATATCCCAGAAACTCATGCTCTGAAAAGTACCTCTGCCTGCACTTTTCGATTTCCTGCTGCTGCGCCTGAGAAAGATGCTTTGTCTCCCGCTGCAGAAAATCAAGTTTGCATGCGCCATACAAAAACAAGTACGCCACGTCCCCCTCCGTCTTGCGTACACCGTACAGTGCTACTGCGATATCCTTACTCCCCGCCGTCTGATTTAGCTGTTTTAAATAGGATACCACATAATCTTCCACATAGATTTTGCAAAAGCGATCTGACTCTCCGATCTGTGTAACATTCTTTGGCAATTCCATATAAAATACCTCCCATACCGTTTCTATCAATATAGCATCGATATGCGAGGCATTTTATCAATTCTTGTCAGGACAATCAAAAAAGTGCTCGACATTTTTTTTAGGTAAAATTTTTCGTCTGCTATTCAAAGCGATAAACTGTCACAGAGTCATACTGGCTGTTCTCCTCGCCGCCAAACACACAGGAGGGAAATTCTGAATGATGAATCGCGTCAGGATAATATTGTGTCTCCAGGCACAGACCAAACCGCTTCTCATATGTCACATTTTCTTTTCCCGTCTCAGTGGTAATAAAATTGCCCGCATAGAACTGCACCCCAGGCAAAGTTGTGTAAGCTTTCAGCACTCTGCCGCTCTTTGGCCCTTTCAAAGTGGCGATATGCCGCAGTTCCCCGTTCCATCCGTCTATCACCCAGTTGTGATCATAGCCGCCCGCCAGTTTTAACTGTTCAAAGTCGGCGTCTATCTCCTGTCCAATCCGCTTCATGGAAGTAAAATCCATAGGAGTCCCCGCCACCGGCGCAATCTCCCCTGTGGGGATCGATCCCGCGTCCGCAGGCGTATACATGGACGCAGCCAGATAAAGCTCATGATCCGCGATCGTCCCGCTCTTTGCTCCGTCCAAATTGAAATACGTGTGATTCGTCGGGTTCAGAATCGTCTTTTGGTCACTGGACGCATGATACTGAAGCTTCAATTCATTCTCCTCGCTCAAAGAGTAAGTAATCTGAAATTTCTTGTTTCCGGGGAACCCCATCGTCCCGGGATCCTCCAACGAAAATGTGACACTATTGTCACCTATTTCCGCATCCCAGATGCGCTTGTGATAACCCTGCTCTTTATGGCTGTGCAGATTATTTTCATTATCATTCACATCCAACTGATATTCCTTGCCGTCCAACGTAAATTTTGCACCGCCGATCCTGTTGGCACAAGGCCCAATCACCGCGCCGAAAAAGCTGGGGTTATGATAATAAGGCTCCGGCTGGTCAAAACCGAGCACCACATCTTCCACCTGTCCCGCCGCATCCGGCGCCAGAAGCCTGACCAAAATTGCTCCCAGATCTGTCAGAGACACCTTCATCCCTTTGCTGTTGGTCAAGGTGTACAGGCTGATCTCCTCTCCTTTGGGACTTTTTCCAAACAGACTCTTCTCAACTGCCATAGTAATTCCTCCTAGTTTATTATATTTCCACTCTGCCCTCAAGCGCCCGCAAAAGCGTCACCTCATCAATATACTCCAGATCTCCGCCCACCGGTACGCCGCTGGCAATCCTGGTGACTTTGATCTGAATGGGTTTGATCAGTTTGCTAATGTACATGGCGGTAGTCTCTCCTTCCAGGCTAGAATTGGTAGCGATAATGACTTCCTCCACGTCACCCTGCAGCCGCTCCATCAACTCCTTCAGCTTGATATCGCTCGGCCCGATCCCCAACATGGGCGATATCGCTCCATGCAACACATGATAAACGCCCTCATACTTGCCCGTCTTCTCATAAGCCGCTAAATCTCTGGTATTCTCCACCACCATGATCATCTTATGGTTGCGCTTCTCATTGGCACACACCGGACAAATCTCTTTATCTGTCAAAGTGTAACACTCCTTACAGTGACGCACATTGGCCTTGGCATCCACAATGACCTTTGCCAGACGATCCACTTTCTCCTGCGGCATGTTGATCAAGTGAAAAGCCAATCGCTGCGCAGACTTATTGCCGATTCCTGGCAAAGCTGCAAGCTCCTCTATTAACTTGTTGATGTGCCCGCTGTACAATTCCATCAGAAGGGAAGTCCTCCTCCAAAACCGCCAGTCATCTTGCCCATCAGCTCTGCGCTTGCTTCATCCGCCTTCTTGACCGCCTCATTGACTGCCGCCACAATAGAGTCCTGCAAAGTTTCAATATCCTCAGGATCTACGATCTCCTCTGCAAGCTTGATCCCTACCAACTCCTTTTTACCATTCACAGTGACTTCCACCGCACCGCCTCCGGCGCTGGCCGTAAACTCTCTTGACTCAAGCTCCTTCTGGCCTTCCTCCATCTGACGCTGCATGCGCTGCGCCTGCTTCATCAGATTATTCATATTCCCGGGCATCGCGCCTCCCGGAAAGCCTCCTCGTTTTGCCATAACTAATCTTCCTCCAAAATCTCCATGTGAATCACTTGTGAGAGATCCACATAATTCTCTTCAAATTCCCTGTCATTGCGAACCACCTGGATATTCACTTCTATCTCTTTCCCACATACATCAGACAAAAGAAGCTCCAACTGCTCTTTGTTCTCAGGATGCGCACTAAAATAATCCGATGCCAGGCCATCTTCGAGCACCAACAGTAACCGATTGTCTCCGCCCAGGCTCAGTTTGGCCGATTTTAAGTGCGTCTTCATGGGATTCTCCGCATTTCCCACGATGGACGCCCACTTCTGCACAATCTCCTTCACATCCTCCGGAACCGCCTTGGGCAGTTCTTTCTTGGGCTGCTTCACAAAAGCGCTTCCCGCTCCGTCCGCACTTCCCGAGAACACCTCTCTCCCTGCCTCCGCCGCGACGACAACGCCATTTTCCACCTTGTCCTCCACCTGACGGATACGGTCTAACAGCGCATCCTGACTGATCTCCATGTCAGGTTTGCACAACTTTATCAGGGCGATCTCTACCAAGATCCTCTTCTGCGAGGCATAGCGGATCTGGCCGGACAGATCCGAGAAAATGCGAATATAACGGATAATCTGATCCATCTGGGCCATGCCCGCCTCCTCCTTGAGACGCGCCAGATTGTCCGTTGACATGTCTATGACATCCTCCAAATTATCCGAGGATTGCACCAACATCAGGTTGCGCAGATACCAGGTAAAATCTGTGACAAACTGCGCAAGCTCCCGCCCTTGCATCACGATTTCCTCCAGAAGTTCGATACATTTCAGCACATCACGTTCCAACACATTGCGAAACAGGCGGCTGAATACTTCCGTGTCTACTGCGCCAAGCACTTCCAGCGTCTTGTCGTATGTCAAACCTTCTCCGAGATTGAAGGCAATGCACTGATCCAGCAGACTCAAGGCATCACGGAGCGAACCGTCCGCCGTCTTGGCAATATAACGGAGCGCCTTGTCCTCCACCTGCACCTGTTCCGTCTCCATCAGTTCCCGCAGCCTGTCCGCAATGGTGTCGATAGAAATACGCTTAAAGTCATAGCGCTGGCATCTGGACAAGATCGTCACAGGAAGCTTGTGCACCTCTGTCGTGGCAAGGATGAAGATCACATAGGAAGGCGGTTCCTCCAACGTCTTAAGCAGCGCGTTGAAAGCCCCTATAGAAAGCATATGAACCTCGTCAATAATATAAACCTTATATTTTCCCTCCGCCGGGGAATAGGAAACCTCGTCCACGATCTCGCGTATATTGTCCACACCATTGTTGGACGCCGCATCGATCTCAACCACGTCCATGCTGGCGCCCGCCGCGATCGCTTTACAACTGCGGCACTCCCTGCACGGACTGCCATCCGCAGGATTCTCACAGTTGACCGTCTTGGCCAGAATCTTCGCCACAGTGGTCTTACCTGTCCCGCGCGTCCCTGTGAACAGATAGGCATGGCCGATCCGATTCGCCTTGAGTTGATTTTTTAATGTTGTGACAATATGATCCTGCCCTTTCACATCTTGAAACGTGTCAGGACGGAATTTCCGGTAAAGCGCCGTATACGACATACGCCTTTCTCTCCTTCATCAGTCTCCAAAGCTGATCCCCAGCATCTTGGCCTCCTGCACAATAGACGCGTCAGGAGACAGATACTTCAGCTTGCCGGCGACATCCTCCAGAGGCACTCTCACGATCTCGCGATTCTTATACCCTACCATGAAACCATACTGGCCATCCAATATCAACTTGCCGGCCTCCGAACCCAGACGGCTGGCAAACACACGGTCATAAGGACAAGGACTGCCGCCCCGCTGCATATGTCCGGGCACCGTGACACGCACTTCTCTGCCGGTTTTCTCCTGAATGGCGGCGGCAATCTCATAGGACACAGAAGGGTGCGGATAATTTTTCATCTTTTCCTTGTATTCTTTCTTGGAAAGCTTTGCATCCTCCTTGGAGATAGCGCCCTCCGCCACAGCAATAATCGTAAATCCGCTGCCTCTCTTGTTGCGCTCCTCTATCTTCGCCGTCACTTTATCAATATCGTAAGGGATCTCAGGGATCAGAATAATATCAGCTCCGCCTGCCATCCCTGCGTTCAACGTCAGCCAGCCCACCTTGTGGCCCATAACTTCCACAATAAATACCCGTCCATGGGAAGCGGCCGTAGTGTGGATACAGTCAATCGCATTGGTCGCAATATCCACGGCGCTCTGGAAACCAAAAGTCATATCCGTGCCCCAGAGATCATTGTCAATGGTCTTGGGAAGCGTGATGACGTTCAGGCCTTCCTCGCGGAGCAGATTGGCTGTCTTGTGGGTGCCGTTGCCGCCCAAAACCACCAGGCAGTCCAACTTCAGCTTGTAATAATTCTGCTTCATAGCCTCTACCTTGTCCAAACCATTCTCATCCGGTTCCCGTATGGTCTTAAAAGGAGTTCGGGACGTTCCCAGGATCGTACCTCCTTTGGTCAGAATACCGGAAAAATCTCTGCCGGTAAGCATCTGGAAGTTGCTATAGATCAATCCCCTATAGCCGTCAATAAAACCGTAAATCTCCACTTCTTCTTTGCTGTAGACCAAAGTCTTCACAACGCCTCTCATTGCTGCGTTAAGCGCCTGGCAGTCACCGCCGCTGGTTAGCATACCTATTCTTCTCATGCTGAACACCTCCTGTTATTTCTGTTGTTTTCGAATAACGAAACACCTTTATTTTATCACACCTTGGAAAATATCACAATTTATAATTCAAACATTGCCGGAAACTTTTTATGGTTTTTTTGAAGGTTAGGGTTGCCAAAGAGAGAATTTTCCTATAAAATATAGCTTAGTTGCGCCATGGATAAGATAGGGAGAGTTATCGAAGCGGTCATAACGAGCTGCACTCGAAATGCAGTTGTCCTTTACTGGGCACGTGGGTTCGAATCCCACACTCTCCGCTAAAAGGGACTGTCATATGACAGTCCCTTTTTTAGTCTGCCGTTTTCGAGCGTTGTGATAAACTTTGCCATGTCCCCATTCTCACCATAATAAGTCTCCCTGACATACCTCCCGTCCTCGTTATATTCCGCTCTCCGAATCTCCCTTCCCTGGCGGTCATATTCATACAGATAACTCATCTCTTGGGAGACATCCACTCCATCAATCCTTGTGCCCGTACTCCCCGCGTTTGTGCTGGCAAATAAAGCAAGGCAGAGTATATAGAAAAGTAGGAGGGTAAGGTGACAAAGCCATTATTTCAAAAAAATATTCACAAAACGTATATTCATACGACATTTTATGACGTATAATAAGTCTACAGAAAGGAGAGAAATGCCATGTCTACAGAATATCAAGAAGTGACAACTCGTTTCAGACAGGAGAGAAAACGCCTGAATCTGACGCAAGAGGAAGTCAGCAAAAAAATTTACATGACACAGGGACATTACTGTAAAGCAGAGCAGGGCAAGAAGCGATTTACCTACGGGGAGTTGCAAAGTCTCACCAGAACAGGTGTCGATCTGCACTATGTTTACACAGGAGAGCGCCTCCATCACCCCGAATACTACACCTTCTTCGCAAACTGCGGTTCCGAGGAGGCCCAATGCCTAACCGAGATGACGCTTCCGCTGCTGCTTTACATTCTGCGACATCTTCCGCAACCGGTTGACAATGATTTGTACAAACGGATCAAACACGAAAAATGTCTTCTCGCAAGAAACCGGAACATGGACAACTATTTCTTTCAGTTGCGCCGTTACGCCTCTTATACACAGGCCTACATGGCAGGTTTATTGGGGATAGATGTCAAAAAATATGCCGCTCTGGAAAAGAACCGGCGATTTGGAGACAGCGAATTGCTTCTGCGGATATATGATCAATTTGGAATAAACCCTCTGATTATGTTACATGCCGAGAACGGTGTCGCCCGAGAAATATGCGCCCTGCTGGAATTGCTGGGGGAACAGGGTGGGCAGAGAATTTTTGCCTACATCAAACACATTTATGAGCACCTGTTAATGCCGCCGTTTGATATTATGAAGTAATATTGCGGCAGATCATTCAGGACAGCAAGACACGGCTCCGTTTGGGCGGTGTCTTGTTGTTTTGCGTTTCGGACAAGAATACTACTTTCTGACAAACATTGCCAATTTGTCTTCCACTGGCGCGTCGCCTTATGAGACAGGCATATATCGCAATATAGATTTTTGTAAAATAGCATATTTTTCTCAACAATTTACGGGAAACCAGGCAATACGAATGGAAAACGGTCAAGGAATAGACGGGGAAGATGTGTCAAAAATATCAAGAACTTTGGAAGCGATGCACATAGAAACCGCTTATGAGATTCATGAAACGGACATAAATGAATTGCTCGATAAACACCAAATGTACCAGGAAACACAGTTGGAGGAATTCAATAAAGTGCTGGGCAAGGCCGGACTGACTGAGCAGGACATAAAGGCTATGGTGTTTGGACCTGAGATTACAAAGGAGAACATGAAGAAAAAACCATTGGGCCGGATGCTTCGGGATCTGGAGAGAGAATTAGGGATCTACGGAATTAACGATAAAACATTTGTTGACAAACGCATCTGATCATGTTATTTTAAACGTAAGAAGTACTGACATATATCTGAGAGTTTTGGCTCGTCTATCGCAAGATTCCTTCCTTGCTCAATTACCTGGTACACAATTGACACCGCAGGGGATGGATGGCGGTTGGTATATTCTCCTGCGCTTATTTTACACAGGAGGATTTATGGGACAAAAAGACCTAACAGGAAAAAATTTTATAATGTATCCGGATGTTTATGCCGATATCCTAAACGCTTTAGTATTTGCCGGAAGAGAGACTGTCCACACGGAGGATTTGATGCCAGCGCCCACGGAGAGTTTCTACTATGTGGGACGGGGAAAACTGTCAAACCAATTTAGCGATGCAGCAATGTACGAGATGCGGGAGGGGCAGATCCACACCCAGTATATTTTGGAGAATGAGGTGCAGCCAAAGTCCGGCACCGTGATACGCAAAGCTGGGTATGAAGGCGCTATATACCACAGACAGTTGAGTCTTCCTTGGAAATATCCAATAGTCAGTCTGTTGCTTTATTGGGGTAATATTCCTTGGTCCTGTCCGACAAGCATACGGGAATTATTTCAGGATCAGATCGAGGAACGTGGCATAGAAAAATACATCGCTGAGGAGAGACTGCACATATACTCCATGATGCATCTGCCCAAATGCCTCCGGAATCTGTTTAAAAGCGATATGCGATTTGTAGTAGATATCTTGGCAGAGGGTGTAAATTATCGGCCTACAGAGCAAAAGATCCTTCATCCGGAGGCATTGATGTTGATGCTGAGTGCTTTGACAAACGACAGGAAATATGGGAGAATGCTTAAAACTTATATTGGAGATGAACGGAAGGGAGAACTGACAATGTGCGAATTTCTTGATGCATATGAGAAGAGAAGTATAGAAAAAGGGAAAAAGCAGGGCATGAAACAAGGTATAAAGCAAGGCATTACTCAGGGCGAAACACGCTTTGCCACCCTGAACCAAGCGTTGCTTAAGCAGGACCGGATCGATGACATCCGCAAGGCATCCGGCAACAAGCGCTACCGCAATCAGCTATATCGGGAGTTTGGGATACTTTAGCGTTGATTCTTCCTAATTATCACAATCAATTGCGACAACGGCAGCTTTTTATTCAATAAAATTAATTCCCAATGAAATCGCCCTTTTTCTATTTCCCATGCTTTGCACAATCCTCCCTATAAAAAACATTAATCCCATAATAAACAAAAGTCTTTCAACATAGGTAACTGCAAATCTCTCTCACTGTGTACAGAGTTATCTCTGCTTATTGGCCAATTAATACCAATCTCTGGATCACAAAACAATATGCCCGTATCGGTTTCCCTATCATATGCACCATCACATTGATAGAGCATTACCGTTCTGTCCTCCAGGGAAGCAAACCCATGCGCAAATCCTCTTGGAATATAGAGTGCCTTATGGTTTTCAGCACTTAGTTCAGCACTAACCCATTTTTTATAAGTTTGACTTTCTGGTCTCAAATCCACAATGACATCCCATACTTTTCCTTTCACAACACATACTAGCTTAGCTTGTGGGTTATGCGTTTGGAAATGAAGCCCCCTAATAACATTTTTTGCGGAAACGGAAATAAATGTTTCGTTCAATTGAAATTTAATACCTGCATTTGAATAGATATCTTTTTCAAAACATTTCGTGAACCCGCCTCTATTATCATCGACAGAAAAGTTTTCAATTAAATATACTCCTTTTAATTCTAATTCGGTAAAACTAAAACCTGACATTTACCCTACCTCCCTTATCCATTCAATAGTATTTCTGATACCTTTATCAAATGGAATTTCTGGAATAAAACCTGTGTCTTTTTTTACTGAATTGATATCAAACTCTTTGTAAGTCAAAGAAATTCCATTAAAAGGTATTTCTCCAAGCCCTATCTCAATAGCAGGATCAACCTGATCCCTCATTTCACATAAAAAATCTTTTAACGGTTTCGGATTCCGGCTTCCAACATAGTAGGTTCTATTAGCAATACCATTTTTACCAATCGCAACAAATGCCTTTGCCGCGTCTGTGATATAAATAAAATCATACATCTGTTCTCCTAAAGAAAAAGCACAATGCTCACCAGCAAGTAATTTCCTTAGGCTAGTATTAATCAGTCTCGGACTCGTCTCTCCAGGGCCATATATATTAGATATAACAGCTCTTATATAACTTATATTTAATGAACCCGCCAAAGTACGAGCCATGTAATCGGCTGATACTTTGGCACTGCAATATAACGTATTCATTCCAGGTGTATTATCTGATGCCATCAATGCTTCAATCTCATATTCCATGATACTTGAAGCAAAAACAAACTTCTTTCACTTTAAATCAGCACATGCTTTGACAGTATCACAAGTGTATTTTACGTTCTTCAACTGTACATCTATATCACCTCTTAACGGGCCTGCGCTGCCAACCCAAGCAAGATGATATAATACGTCTACATCCCTGTCAGCAATAACATTCGATAAGGAACTAAAATTTGCCAAATCGCAATATACAATCTTCAAATTTTTCAAACACTGTATATTCCTAATATTTTCTTCTTCACTTCGAACAACGGCAATAACTTCAATACCTTGATTGGACAATTCATTGCATAATGCCGTTCCTATAAAACTATTTGCACCAGTAACTATTGCTTTTTTCATCCAATCATTATCTCCTCTTCTAACTTACAGATTCTTTAATTACTTGTGCCATATAATCAATCATAGCATCCGTCATTCCCGGATAAACACCTACCCAAAATGTATTGCGTACAATAAAATCACTTACTTCAAGGCTGCCTACTACTCTATATGCCTCAGTATCTCTAATCCCATCAAAACAAGGCTGCTTTACAATATTTCCAGAGAACAAAAGACGTGTCTGAATATTCTTACTTTCAATATACCTTGTTACATCATTTCTATTTAATCCTGCTTCAGGTCTAACAGAGATTAGAAAGCCGAACCAAGAAGGAACGCTGTTTTCTGCAGCTTCCGGAAGAATAATTTTATCTTGAACATCTTCAAGCGCGGCATGCAACCTTGTCCAGTTATGCTTTCTTTTTTCAATGAAAGAAGGGAACTTCTTAAGCTGTTCAACACCAACTGCTGCCTGCATATCAGTAACCTTAAGATTATATCCAAAGTGGGAATATGTATATTTATGGTCATAACCCTTTGGAAGCACATACATTATTTTTTTTCAAATCAGTTATAAAAGAATAAAGTAACACCAAAACAAATAATAATATAAATTTCTTTAGTGATGGAACTATCCACTCCATTTTATTTGGTAAATCAATAGTTGTTACTCCAACTATTTCAGCAATCCCTGCGATAAAAAAATATGCATAAACAGCCATACTCTTCTTGCTAATTTTTGTTCTTTTATAGTAAAGTACTGATAGTGCTACTATCAAAAACACCATAAATGTAAATATTGTCACTCCAAATACCTGTGTGACTTGAAAGGTCGCAACAAGTCCTGCAAGGAAATATAGAATTTCCATATAATTTATTTTTCTCATTAATATCACAAACTCCAATAAATAATGTGCCTCATAAACTTTCATAGTATTTAATATACTCGTTTATAAAGACTCCTAAGCAAAACTTTGACCGATAAGTTTCAATTGCTCCATCAGAACATTTTTGTAAAAGTACTCTGTTCTCAAACAGCATTTGTATCTTTTGTGCAACCGAATCGGGATTACATGGTTCAGCAAGTAAGCCATTATATCCATCCTCCACCACTTCTCTTGTTCCATCAATATTTGTAGCAATTACTGACCTCTTTACAGAAAATGCTTCCATTGGTGTAAGCGGCAAGCCTTCATATACTGACGTAAGAACAAGCACATCTACTTGTTTTATAACATTTTTAATATCTTTTCTAAAACCAAGCATAAACACACAATCTTTTAAGTTATTAACTTTTATATACTCCTCAACTTTTAAACGTTGTTCTCCATCACCTACGATAAAGAATGATATCGAAAACCCCTTTTCTTTCAATATCTTTGCAGCCTCTAGATAGTAGAAAATACCTTTTTGCGGATGTAGTCTCGATGAATTAAGTACTATAAAATTGCCCTTATCTTTTTCTCTCCTTATTTCAGGAACTTCACTAAAAAAACCATCATCTGCATCTACCGCATTATTTATAATTGTAATCTTTTCATCTGCTATCTTAAAATAATCTACTACATTTACCTTTGCTTGTTGACCATCAGCTATTATATTTACGTTTTGTAACACAAAATGACTTAATATTCTTTTATCAGAATATATTGTGTGGTTGTTGTAGATTATTTTAATTCCGTGACACGCTATTTTAGCAAATAAAACAGCCATTCTATGATGACAATGTATCATGTTAATATTGTGTTTCTTTACAATATGCTTTATTTCCTTAATAATCTTGTAAATTTCAACTGGGTTCTTCGTACTCAAATCAGGAATAATATAATGCTGTACTCCATTTTCCTGTAAACGTTCAGCAAAAGCTCCACCACCAGAAACCACTACAACTTCTTGAAATTTATCTTTTGTTCCCATGCAGAGTTGATAAACGATCTTCTCTACGCCGCCATATCCTAACGTATTTGTCAAATGTAGAACCTTAATTGATCTTAGTATCATACCTCTCCTAACTATGCTATTCCTAACAATACCCTTATTTTAAAGAAACGAAGAGCTCTTTTATTTTCATTAGATGTATATTTATTATTAATAATATAAAATCGACTTTTTATACTGCTTCTAGTATTTCCTAAATGAAACAAATTTCAGATTGTAAAAGTGACGTAAAAGTATCGCCCTGCATACCATATATTGAATTTCTATAAATGAGCAACTGTACATATCACATTTTGTCGATGTTTGTCGATTTTTCAGAAAACATTGATTGACACATTCTTTAGATTTTGATACCCTTGTTAATAAGGAAGCATCAGTCGAAAGAAAAAGAGCCGCCGTTGTCATAAGGACATAACAGGGGAATGGGGGATACAAATGAAGTTATTATATCTGTGGGTTCAGAAATACAGTCTTTTCGATAATAGAGAATTTCATTTCAGCGATGAATACCATTTTCATTTTAACCAAGAAACACAGATTTTAGATTGTCAGTACAATGATCGCTATCCTGCAATGTTTGATCACACACAAAATGTGAACTCTATTTCCTGCATTATTGGGAATAACGGACAAGGTAAGACTACTTTGCTAAGACTGTTGATGACAATTCTTCCTTATAAAGGAGGCCTGAGCGGTTTTAATCCCCTTCCGTGCATTTATGCTTTGAAAGCGGATGACGATGTGACAGGCGATATATATGTATACACTTCTTTGGAACAGATCCGTATTCAAGCCCATCACGGTGTCAATGTTAAAAACAGTCAAAATTTTACCATCTCTAGAATGGAGATGGATTCCGGAAATTTTCTCCGTTGCAAAGAGATGGCGCACACCGCTGTGATTTTTCATTCCAACATTTTTGATAGAGATCGATATAATATGCAGGATACTTTTTACGGAGTAGAAGACATTTCATTTAATGGCCTTTTGAACGCAAAAGTAGGTACGCAACTGCGCGCTTACCTAGACGCGGATATGATCCGGCAGATACATTTCATATCTGCTTACTCAAATGAGGATTTCAAAAGATGGATATCCTTTCCTCTGCCTCATGTGCTGTATTTCATTTTTCGGGAAGACGATATGTTAAACTTTGTCTACCAATATGATCTTCACACTATAACTGCGGAGGATATGCGTAGCATTTATCAGTACGAACCGGATTCTTGGGTTGGTTATAATATAGATCAGTTGCAGGAGATCGCGGCTCATATCTGCAAAGATATTGTGAAACAATACAACTCTTGGTTCCGAAAGGAGAAAGATCGATTTCGCTATTTGATCAATCGAGGCATTTTAATGTCTGCTATTCTATTAATATTCCCTCACTCAATCGGTATGGGTACTTTTCAAACATTAAAAAAATTGATCTCAGATTTAATAAAATTCTGGGAGTACCATATTTCTGAGCAGATATCTCGAACAAAGCTGCATGATTCTCATGGTAACAGCGAGGATTTTGTTGCGCAATTTATACATGACATGCATTTGGACAATATGGATGGACTGATGGAAGCGATGGGGCGATTGAATCAGAGGTATTCGGGCAAAGAGCAGGGTATCATTCGAGTCGTTAATGACGGTTTTTACATGGAAGCACGCTCGCATGAGAATATATTGATCGATATTTATAAAGACATTCGCACGACTTCTTTGGGTTACGACTATCTCACCTTCCGCTGGAATGGTTTGAGCAGCGGAGAGTATAATCTGTTTAATTTGTATGCCCGTATTTTTTCGTTGCGGGAAAAGCTTCAGGACTTTTCTTCATTGATATTTTTGATCGATGAGGCGGATCTGTCCTATCATCCCAGATGGCAGCAGGAATATGTAGCCAATTTAGTGAGCTTTCTGAACCATAGTTATCCGGCTCATCAGATACAACTGATTATCGCAACACATTCCCCCATCATTCTTTCCGACGTTCTGAAAGGGAATGTGGTATTCCTCAATCCAAAAGGGGAAGCGGATATGGAAAATACCTTTGGCGCTAATATTTATGATTTGTATCGAAACGGGATGTTTTTAGGGGGCGGAAAGCTGGGCATCATCGGTGCTTACGCTGTTCAAAAGATTGAGGAAGCAATAAAGTATTTGGAAGAATGTGGTTCAGATCAGGCGTATATCTCCCGTTTGTATGAAATTGAAAAGTTGGCGGACTGCATCGGGGAACCCGTTATCAGAAAAATGCTGACACGCAGGATCGATCAGCAAAAAGAACGGCTTAATCTGAACAAGCAGGAAATTGGAGAAAACATATTTTTGTCAGTACAGGAGAATTTAAAAAAACTTGAACCGGAATTTCTTGACAGAGTAGCTGATGTAATAGACGAATTAAGAGGAAAATAATATGCCGGAATTAGTCATTACCAAAGAAGAATTAAAGCGACATAAGCGTTATTTTGGTCAGCATGCTTGGGAGAATTTAAGACAGTTAAAGGCAGAATTAAAGAGGCAAAAGGGAACACTTCCGCAGACTCACAGACAGATCAAATTGCTTTCCCTGTGCTTGTATTACAAAAGGCAGTTGGCGATCGGCCGTCCTGATCAATTGCGAAAAATTCAGCAGGTGATCCAAGATCACTATGGGGATATTTTGCAAAAAGATAAGGATTTTCGTGAAGCCATCGACAAAGCTTTTGGCTATGATGCATTTAGCGAAAGCTGTATTGGAGAGCAAATATTGGAGGAAGTGAAAGCAGATCTAAAGATTGCCAGAGTTTCTTGTCAAGATCCCACTCTTTTGAATCGGATAAAGGAAAAATTGTATGATTGTGATCAGGAATTAGGAAAAGCTTTTACTATAAAGTTGGATGTATTTCAAGGGAAATTGACCCAAAAGTCATTACTGCGGCTGCTGGATGAAACAATAGTCCCCTGTATAAAAGAAGGGCTTATTTCCGTGGAACATTTTCCGGAATGGAACGCCTATTTACTACAATATCATCGCAAGGTGAGAACCTGTCCCTATTGTCATCGCCAGTATATCACACCCATGTATTCGGAGGAGAAAAAAGTCAGGGCGGATCTTGATCATTTTTATCCCAGGAGTAAGTATCCTTATTTTTCAATGTCCATTTACAATTTGATTCCCTGCTGTAAATTCTGCAATTCTTCACTTAAGGGAAAGAATGAGTTTCAATTAGAAGATAAAAGTCCATATGAAGTATCTTTAGATGAGATGGCCAGATTTCGATATGATCGGGCCTCCACATCAAAAATTCATTTGGAGGAAAGGAAACCGGAAATCCGACCCTATGCAGAAATGTTTCAACTGGAATTGCTTTATGACAGTCACGAAAATATTGCGAATGAAATTTATGAGCAGTCGCAAAGATATAACAGTCAATGGGTTGAGGATTTTCTGCAAAGCAAATCGTTGACCAGAAAAGAATTGTATCAATTGATCTTGGGCAAGGTCAGTGTGGAGAAAGATATTTTGAAAGAGCCGTTAAACAAATTGAAGCGAGATATCATACGGGACATTTTTGGAGAAGAAATCTTAAAAATGATCGCAGAATAAGTATATGGAGGTACATAAGATGGTGATAAAAGTAGGAATGATTTTATCTGACGAAAACAGAAATGATGAAGAGAAACTGCAGGCGTTTTTTACTTTTCTTGAAACGGAAAATCTATGTCCCCAAATGCATTTTACATTGGTATTAGCAGACTCTTCTGTGGACAGAACAAAGAAAGCAGAGTTGTGCTCTTGCGACTATCTCTATTATCACAAGTCAAATGACGACAATGATACTACTTCGGATGCTAAAAGATTCACGGAAAGTCTTTCACAGGTCAATGGAATGGTGATGCAGGAATATTCTCATGTAGACGCTATCAAATGGGATCTGCTTATGGAAATTGCCAGAGCAGATGAATCCGGCAATGTTCTTTTGATGGAAAAGGGCGAGGCAAAGCTAAAAGGCAGAGTTATCTTGCAATTGCAAAATGTACCAGTCTACGGCCAAAACAAGGAACGCAGACAGGCTTGGACAGAATTGGCGAGTTTGGAAAAAACTGTCCAAAAGTTAAAGGCAGATTATGTGGAAAAACAGGGGGACGATCTATTTAGAAAACTACTGCAGACAGCCAATCAATTTGAAGAACTGTCCAAAGATTTGGATCAAAGGGATGAAACTATATATAAAAGCTGCCAACTGGTATTGGAAGGCCGAAAAAAAGCCGCCGACAAAGATTCTCCCTTGTATTATGCCGAAATTTGCATGCGCGAAGGCGATATTGAGACGGCAAATACGTATCTGCGGGATAACGCATGGCGCATAAACGTGAAGAGTAATATTGCAATCGCGCAGGATGCAAAGAAGCGAATACGCTCTTATATTGCAGGGCAACGACTTTTGATTTCAAATCTACAGACTGTTCGAATAAAGGAACAAAAGCTAGAAAGTCAGAAGGAAATAGAAAAAATATATCACGACGTTGTACCAATAGCGGAAGAATGGCAAGTGGAACTGGATCTCTTATATGAATACGCTTGGTTCCTTTTTAATAAAGGTGATTACAAAACTGGTACTTTGTTGACCAAACGCTTAATAAATTACGTTGCAGTATGGCAGGATCCTTTTACGGTATGCTTAAGTGAAATTTTGTATCTGCTAGGGTCTTTTTATGAAATGGTATTAGATTTTTCCGCTTCCGAAAAGGCGCTCAACGAAGCGCAGGCCGCTTTCCGCTCAAGAAAACAACCTACTTTAAGAGAAAGAGAAAATATGATCGCAGTCTTAAATCAGTTGGGCACTGTTTATTGGAAAAAACATATATTTGACACAGGCTTACGCTTTTTAATACATTCTGAAGAAGAGATCCAGACGTTGCAAGCGCAACAGCATGATTACGATGTCCGCTATGACGTGTATTTGGGGACAAACTATCATCGCCAGGCTGTCATTTACCGTAGAAAAAACGAGTACGGCCAGGCACAGTATTATGCGCAGAAAGCCCTTGATATCCGCAGAACGCTAATGGGAAAAGATTTTTACAAGTATGCCTTTGATTTTTCTACCACATGTAATAATTATGCAGTCCTATGTAAAGACTTAAATCAATTTCAGAAGGCCGAAAAACTATATAAAGAAGCGATTGCGATCCGTCAAAGACTGACTGCGGAATTATCGAGCACTTATGAGGCATCTGTCGCTGTCGTGGAGGGAAATTATGCTACTCTGTTGGAAAAGGAGAGACGTGACAGCGAGGCGGAGCAATATTTTCAAGAGGCTATTGAAAATAAAAAAAAGCATAGAGAAGTTCTACCGGAAAAGTGGCAGCCTTCTTTGGCTTACACCTGTATTGATTATGGCAATTTTCTGGCGATTCGAGGAAAAACGGATAAGGCGCAGCCATTATATAAGGAAGCTATTTCTATTCGAAAAAAATTGAAAGCCTCCGATGAAAAAGGCAAAAATCTAGGTAACGCCTATCGTCTGGCAATTGCTTATGCCAATTACGGATATCTGCTCTGCAGAAGCCGCGACTGGGAGCTGGCATTAGACATATTGGAGGATACTCTCCAAGAACAAGAGGAACTGATTAAAAATAACAGATACCCTATCAATAAAAGTTATCTCTACACAACAATCAACTATGCAAATGCTCTGGCTCATTTTGACAGAGGCGGAGAAGCCTGCGGAATGCTGCAAGAGTGTATTCGGAAATTTGAGAAAATCTCTGTCGAAGACCCATTGACATCTGTATTTTATGCCGCACCGATTGCCTTGGCGAAAAGAACCTTGGCGCATTTGTTGGCCGAGGAAGATCATATGTCATCTGCTGAGCAGAACTGTGTGGAAGCCATGAATGTGCAGCGACAACTGGCAACAGAAGTGCCTCAAGTCTATGAACTTGAGCTGGGACTGACCTATCGGGAGCTGGGACTGATTTTAGAGAAAAAGGGAGAGTTCGCACAGGCCGAAACGTATCACCGAAAGGCTGAAGCAATCTTGAAACAGTATCCGGATCTGCCTAAGGATTATATTTCAGATCTTACAGTGCAGTAAACATATTGAAATCGTGAATTTCTCGAAGTATATGAGGATAAAATACAAAAACGGAGATGATGTGCCGACCGATCATTTCTCTATTGGGACATCATCTCCTCTTTGTATATATATTGGGTGAAATTCAATGCCGCAAGTGTTCCAGGCAGCTTCGTTTTTGATCGATCCCACTGTGCACATAAACATTTAATGTTGTATTTACAGAAGAATGTCCCAAAAGCTCGGCTATCGTGCGATAATCACAGCCACTTTGAATACAGAGTGTGGCAAAGCTGTGCCGCAAAGAATGAAAATTAATATATCTAAGACCCAACTGTTGCAGAATTTTCCGGTATTTTCCTATATTTTCTTGAATATTAGGACTTTAAGAAATTTTCGATAGTGAAGTAACAAAACAAGCGTATGAACAATATCTTGGTGATTTTGATTCTGTAATAATTCCGCTTACCCATGGGAGTATTTCGGATCATAGAAAAGAAGTTTACCCATGATAAGTCGAGAATCACTTATTTAGGACCGGCTGAGGGGCAAAGGGTTTTTTCTTCTCAAGGCGGCTCTTGATGATTTAAGGACAGAATGTGAAGATTTTTGATGAGACCGATGTATTGATAGCCCCGAGTATATGGTATGAAACTTTTGCCTATACGGTAGTTGAAGCGCTTAGTTATGGCGTACCGGTTATAGTCACCAAAAATGTAGGAGCAAAGGATGTCATTCCAAATGGGGCCGGACTGGTTATCGATGATATTTCGCCTAAGGGGATTAAAGACGCCATAAAAAGTTTAAAAAGTGAAAAACTCGCGCATATGAATCAAATCATTTTAGCGTCAAAACCGATGATGGAAATGAGAGAGATGGTTGCTCGAATATACACAGAGTTATACCAATTTGACGATTTTTATACTCACTAACGTTAAGCTTTTCCAATTTCCGCATAGTACATGTCGCATAACTAGGCAACATGCATTGTACGGAAAGGAAAAGCTAATCGTTAGTGAGTATAGCTTATAATAAGAGGATGTAAGTCCTGTTTTGGACGTCGTCTAAACGAGTGACAACAGGTAAGTAGCACCTAACCAAAACCAACACTAAAGTATCCCAAACTCCCGATATAGTTGATTACGGTAGCGCTTACTGTTGGATGCCTTGCGGATGTCATCGATCCGGTTCTGCTTAAGCAGCGCTTGGTTCAGGGTGGCAAGGCGTGTCTCACCCTGAGTAATGCCTTGCTTTATACCCTGCTTTTTACCTTTTTCTATACTTCTCTTCTCATATGCATCAAGAAATTCGCACATTGTCAGATCTCCTTTCCGCTCATCTCCTATATAAGACTTGAGCATTCTCCCATATTTCCTTTCGTTCGTCAAAGCTCCCAGCATCAACATCAATGCCTCCGGATGAAGAATCTTTTGCTCTGTAGGCCGATAATCCGCACCCTCTGCCAAGATATCTACTACAAATCGCATATCGCTTTTAAATCGGTTTCGGAGGCCTTTGGGCAGATGCATCATGGAGTATATATGCAGCCTCCCCTCGGTAATGTACTTTCCTATGTCACGCTCCCCGATCTGATCATGAAATAATTCCCGTATGCTTGTCGAACAGGACCAAGGAGTATTACCCCAATAAAGTAACAGACTGACCACTGGATATTTCCAAGAGAGATTCAACTGTCTGCGGTATATAGCGCCTTCATACCCAGCTTTTCGCATCACAGTGCCGGACTTTGGCTGCACCTCATTCTCCAAAATGTACTGGGTGTGGATCTGCCCCTCCTGCATCTCGTACATTGCTGCATCGCTGAACTGGTTTGACAGTCTGCCCCGTCCCACATAGTAGAAACTCTCCGTAGGCGCTGGCATCAAATCTTCCGTGTGTACAGTCTCTTTTCCAGCAAACACTAAAGCGTTCAGGATATCTGCATAAACATCCGGATACATTATAAAATTTTTCTCTGTTAAATCTTTTTGTCCCATAAATCCTCCTGTGTAAAATAAGCGCAGGAAAATATACTAACCGCCATACATCCCCTGCGGTATCAATTGTATGTCAGGTAATTGAGCAAGGAATCTTGCGGTAGATGAGCCAAAACTCTCAGATATATGTCAATACTTCTTATGTCTAAAATAACATGATCAAATACGTCTGTCAACAAATGTTTTTTCGATTATTTTAAAAAAAGCACCAGCCACTCCTGACTGGTGCCTTTTCGCCACATAATAATCTTTATCGCATCTTCATTCCTTGATCTTGTCTAATTCTACAAGGTTAACGCCTGAAATCTGTAAAAATACCTTCAATTCAATGTATCGATCCATCTTATTGATGTCTCCATTATATCAAGTTGCCCGATTTTTTCAAGTATTCTATTTTTTCCTTTTTATATAGACAATACTATTGATCCCATCCTTTGCCGTTTCCACTTTCAGTTCAAGTTCTTCCGCATGGTTCTTTATTAATTGCGTCATATTTTTGTATCCGTAATTTCGGGCGTCAAAACCTGATATCTGCCTGTTCAGAGCAAAACCAACATTGGCAAGATTCTCCCAGCTCTCGTCAAGGGAATTCAAAATAATTTCGATAATTTCCTCTTCTGTAGGGATACTGATTGTTTTCACTGCCTCTTCAAGAGTCTCTTCGCCGGGAGCTTCTACTGCAGCCTCCGCTTCTTCCTGTACTGTCGCGGCCTCTTCGGAATCCGTATTATTCTCAACCTGATATATCAGGTCAAGCACTTTAAACTCATCACAAGCCTGCGCAAGCGATTCATTTGTTTTTTGTTCGCCCATTCCGATCAGTTCTTTGCCGGATTCCTTTATGCGATAAGCCAGCTTTGTGAAATCACTGTCGCTCGTCACAAGGCAAATAGTATTGATCTCTCCGCTATACAAAATATCCATGGCATCGATCGTCAATGCCTGATCCGCAACACTTTTTCTTTGCGAATAGGATATCTGTAAAATCGGACTGATCCCGTATTTCGGCATAACCCCATACCATGATTTGACAGTCGGCGAACTGATCGAGCCATATAATCGAAAGATTTTAATCTTTCCCATCATTGCCGCTTCCTGTCGGATATATGCGGCATACTTTGGCGATATGTTATCTCCGTCAATCAATATTGCGATTTGCTTTTCGTTCATAGTGATCACTCTCCATCCTCTTTATCATGGATCAGCTTCTTGATCACCTCTTCAATATGTTTGTCATTGGCAAAGGGATAAACGCCACATTTGTCCGCCAACACCTTCAGATCCTCATCATTCAGGGTTATAACATGCTCCTGCTCATTTTGCGGCGCCGGAATCGCATACGCATCCATCTCCCGCTCCAACTCATTTAACCGACGCATCACATCCGTAATCTGGCTTTTCCCCAGATTCACCGTCTCAAGCAGCTCATTATACTTCTCAGTGATTCGCCCACATTCTGGAATATCCGCATATATTTTTTCCGGATCTTCCATGATGCCCGACTCATTGCCATTCTCATATACATACCTGTTGTCCTTAACGTTGCGATCCAGGAAATTTAGAGTCTGCGTTATTTTGCCTCCCTCTACTGTTATAATAAACTTTGCCATAATCAGTCCTCCTCGCCATAAAGTATATATGATTATTATAACAGCTTTTCTTCCATATCTCAATCGTCAACTTTAAAAAAATGTCGTTTACACCTCCATATATTCTCTATACTCTTCCTCGCTGGCGAAGAGTATATAAGTACCGTCCACCAATCCCATATAACCGCTTGCTGTCGTATAACCTTTCATAAAAAAATACCTCCTTATCAGAATGTTTGTTCGCATCTGATAAAAAGGTATCATATTTTAAGTCCTTTAATCCTCCCTCAAAAGGCATCTCATCTCACCGAGCAGATCTTCGGTCTTGCTCAAAATAAGCTCCGCCGTAGTCTCCACCAAATCTGTCTTTTTGTATTTGTAGGTAAAAAACGGAACGCCGTAGGCGGTAAAACTCAATTCCTGCCCATATCGTCTCAGGAAATCCGGTATTTTGACAGGATCGATGTTGGCGGTAGGCAAAAACGTAAAGAGAATACGCTCATTCTTCCCCTTTACCTCCGTCAGCTCCAGTCTGTGCGCCGAAACGCGAATCAGGGCAATGCGGAGCAGATTATCCACCGATTTTGGGATCTCCCCGAAACGATCCAGCAGCTCATCCCGCATATCGTCCCGCTCCTTCCCGTTTTCAATTCCCGTGATCCGCTTATAGATATCCAATTTCTGCACTTCATTGACAATGTAGGACGCTGGGATAAATGCATCCACATCCAGGTCGATCACAGTCGCAAAATCATTAACCACAGCGTTTCCCTTTAGATTCTGAACCGCCTCGTTGAGCAGTTTACAGTACATGTCATAACCCACGGCTTCCATATGGCCATGCTGCCGAACGCCCAGCAAGTTTCCGGCTCCTCTGATCTCGAGATCCCGCATGGCGATCTTGAACCCGCTACCCAGATCCGTAAAATCTCGTATCGCCTCCAACCGCTTTTCCGCCACCTCGCGCAGAACCTTATCCCGTCTGTACATCAAAAAAGCATAGGCGGTTCGGTTGGAACGTCCCACTCTCCCGCGCAACTGATACAACTGGGACAATCCCATATTATCGGAATCGTGAATGACAATGGTGTTGACATTGGGAATATCCAGTCCAGTCTCAATGATGGTAGTGGACACCAGCACATCGATCTCACCGTTGATGAAATCATACATGATCTGCTCCAACTCATGCTCCTTCATCTGTCCATGGGCAAAAGCGACCGTTGCCTCCGGCACCAGGGCCGCAATTCGCGCTGTGATATCCGCGATGTTATTAACGCGATTGTATACATAATACACCTGTCCGTTTCTTGCCAATTCTCTGACGATCGCCTCCCGCACCATCTCTTCATTGTACTCGCACACAAAAGTCTGAATGGGCAGCCGGTCGTCGGGCGCCTCTTCCAACACGCTCATATCTCGAATCCCCACCAGACTCATATGGAGTGTCCTGGGAATCGGCGTGGCTGTCAAAGTCAGCACATCCACATTTTCCTTGAGTTTTTTGATCTTTTCCTTGTGTGCCACGCCAAAACGCTGCTCCTCGTCGATGATCAAAAGTCCCAAATCTTTAAACAGCACATCCTTGGATAACACTCTGTGAGTGCCGATCACGATATCCACCATGCCCTTATGAAGATCCACGATCGTCTTCTTTAATTCCGCCGGAGTGCGGAATCTGCTCATCAGGTCTATCCTCACAGGGAAGTCCTTCATTCGTTGCACAAAGGTAGTGTAATGCTGCTGGGCCAGGATCGTGGTGGGCGCCAGATACACCACCTGCTTTCCCTCCTGCACAGCCTTAAATGCGGCGCGAATGGCGATCTCTGTCTTACCGTAACCCACATCGCCGCAGATCAGGCGATCCATGATCCTGCTGCTCTCCATATCCTCCTTCGTGTCGGCAATGGCGTTCAACTGATCCTCCGTCTCCTCAAAGGGAAACATTTCCTCAAATTCTTTCTGCCATACGGTATCTGCACCAAACTGATAACCGGTATCCTGCTGTCGCAGCGCATACAGTTCCACCAGGTCTCTTGCGACCTCATTCACGGCGCTTTTGACCTTCGTCTTGGTTCGCTCCCATTCTTTTGTGCCAAGTTTGTTGAGTTTGGGTTTCTTTTCGGCGTCGGCGGATGCATATTTCTGGATGACATCCAAGCCGGTGGCTAACACATAGAGATTGCCTCCGTCCCGATATTCAATCTTAATGTAATCCTTGACCACCTTCTCCACTTCGACCTTCTCAATGCCGCGATAAATTCCCAGGCCGTGGGTCTCATGCACCACATAATCCCCTACCTTAAGTTCGTTGAAATCATTGATCTTCTGGCCCTGATAATGTTTTTTCTTCTTCTTTTTTTTCTTTTCTGCGCCAAAAATGTCTGTTTCCGTCAATACGACAAATTTCAGCAGCGGATACTCAAATCCTCTCCCCACATAGCCATAACAAGTCAACACTTCTCCGGGCAGCACCTCACGCATGGGATCCTCCGAATAGACTGCCGCAATCTCCTGATCCCGCAAATCCTCCGCCAGACGCTTTGCACGGGTGCGGGAACCGGACAAAAGCAACACCCGATAGTCACGTTTCCGATACAACTTTAAGTCCTTCACCAACGCCTCAAAACTGTTGTGGTAGGATGCCGCATTTCTGGCATTGATGTCATATTTCTTTTCCGGCTTAAAAAAAGAGTTTTTGCTCTCCATCGTGGAGAGTGTAGCCACACTTCCCTGCAAAACCTTGGCGGCAACCTGTTCCCCGCTGTAGAGGATATCGGCCTGCCCCGGCAAAATGTATCCCTTGCGGACGCGCTGTCCCATGCTCTCGCGAAACTCCAGCTCCACAGCGTCCGCCTGCTCCCTGATCCGCACGGGCTCATCCACAAAAAAAGCCAGTCCGCCGCTCTGTCCCCCACTGTCTCGCGCCAGACTTTGCAAAAGTTCCGGCAGAGTGACGGTTTCTTCATAAAAATAACGGATGTAACTTTCTAAATTCACCTTGCTTTGAAACTCTGTAAGCTGCTCTTCGAGTTCCTTCATCTGAGCGACAAGACGATGCGCCTCCTCCGGCTGGTGCGCATCCCGAAAAATCTTCTCCTGTCTGGCAGTCTCCTGCTCCAGCCTGGACAGACCTGCCCGTACCCTGTCTTTGGACAAAACAAACTCCGCCGCAGGATAGATACTGATACTCTCCAGATTTTCAATGGAGCGCTGGCTGAGAATGTCAAAACTTCGGATGGAGTCCACCGTATCTCCCCATAATTCCATGCGACAGGGATTCTCTTCGGTCAGATCAAACACATCCACAATCCCGCCTCGAATAGAAAACTGTCCCTGAACCTCCACCTGATAAGTCTTCTCATAACCCATGGAGACCAAATTCCTTGCCAGATTGTCTATGTCCAAATCTTCTCCCCGCTGCACGTATATAACATCCGTTTTTTTATCCCATAAGACCTGAGGGGCCATCAGCGCCGCATAGGTAGTCACGATCGTTACCGGCTTGCCTTCCATCAGCCTTCTCAGTGTGCGGATACGCTCTCTGGTCAACTGATTGCCATGGATATCCGCCTGAAAAAAAATCAGATCCTTGGCGGGATACAGCATGACATTTCTGTCATAAAACAAATACTCTTCCTGAATCGCCTTTGCCCGCAGATCGCTGTATGTGACAATACACTTATATTTGACACCCTGACCAAGACCATATATCATGTGTAATTTTTGAGAGTCCACACATCCGGTCAGGGCGATAGAACCGCCCTTCCTGATATTGTCCCTCATCTGATCATATTCCGCCAGCTCCTCCAACGGAGCAAGTAATGCCTGCATGGTATCTCTCCTTTTCCTTTCAACCGCCCACACTATGCTATGCCTTACGGTTATATGTGGTCATTGCGGATTCCACATCCTTGGCTATCATCATGCGCACTGCATCTGCCGCCCGACCTGATGCATCATCCATCTTTGCGCCTTCCTCCTTCGAGAAATGCCCCAACACATAATCTATCAACTCATATTGCTCCGGCTTCTCCCCCACGCCCATTCTGATTCGCACAAACTGATCATGTCCTAAGTGGGAGATAATATTTTTCAGACCGTTATGTCCTCCGGCGCTGCCCTTTTTACGGATGCGGATCTGTCCCACATCCAGGCTGATATCATCGGAAATAATGATAAGATCTGACTTCTCATCCACCTTGTAATAGTCTATCAATTCACGCACGCTTTCGCCACTCAGATTCATAAAAGTCTGAGGTTTTACCAAAATACATTTACTGCCGGCTATATAGCCTTTTCCCAGAAGCGCTTTATGCTTTCTCTCCAACACCTGGATATTTTCCTGTTCTGCTAATTTATCTATTGTGGAAAAACCTATATTATGCCTGGTATTTTCATATTTACTTCCTGGATTGCCCAAACCTACAATGATATACATAACCTTCTCCGCCTTTACCTTTTTATCCTCAATACATTCCTATTGTTGCACTATTTTTCAGAAAAAACAAGCGAAAAGAGGCTGCCGATCGTGCGACAGCCCCCTCTTTTCATAAAAATTTCCAAAACCTTTACTCGATCTCTGCCGCCCTCGCGCCTTCTTTCAGGGCAGCGCCGACACTGGCAATCCCCTGCAATTCCGCGGGAAGCAAAATGGTGGTTGCCTTGCCATCCGCCACACGCTCGAAGGCTTCCAGACTTTTCAAACGCAATACCGCCTCGTCCGCTCCGGCGCCCTTGAGCATCTTGAGACCGTCCGCCTTCGCCTGCTGCACTTTCAAAATAGCTTCCGCCTCGCCTTCTGCCTCGCGGATCATCTTTTCCTTCTGGGCCTCTGCACGTAAGATCGCCGCCTGCTTATCTGCCTCGGCGCGGAGGATAGCGGATTCCTTCTCACCTTCCGCCTCCAGAATCTTGGCCTTCTTTTCACCTTCTGCACGAGTGACCGCCTCACGTCTCTCACGCTCTGCTTTCATCTGCTTCTCCATGGCATTTTGAATCTCCGCGGGAGGAATGATATTCTTGAGCTCCACGCGATTTACCTTGATCCCCCAGGGATCGGTGGCAATATCAAGCGCAGAACGCATCTTGGTATTGATGATCTCACGGGAAGTCAAAGTCTGATCCAACTCCAGGTCGCCGATAATGTTACGGAGTGTGGTCGCCGTCAGATTCTCAATCGCCATCATGGGATTCTCCACACCGTAGGTAAATAACTTGGGATCGGTGATCTGATAAAACACAACCGTATCAATCCGCACAGATGCGTTATCTTTCGTGATCACAGGCTGAGGCGGAAAATCCGCCACCTGCTCTTTTAAATTTACTCTTCTTGCCACTCTGTCCAAAAATGGCATCTTTAGATGAAAACCCACGGACCAAGTGCCCTGATACGCGCCAAGACGCTCCACCACATAGGCTTGTGCCTGAGGCACAATCTTGATGCAGGATACCAGAATCCACAATACTAAAATAATAAAGATAAATGGAAGAATAAGATACATCATAGCCTCTTTTCTGCACCGCAGCGGTGCCGCTCATTTTCTATAACCAACACCTCCGCCGCAAGCAGGGCGCTTGACTTACACGAGAATCAATAACCTCGCAAAGATAAAACGTCTGCCTATTGAACGGGAGCGCTGCCGCCCATCTGATCTTGCTCCTGGACGATCAACTTGACGCCGTCGATGGCCGTCACAATCACCACAGCACCCACCTGGATCGGAATATCCGGCCTGACATTCCTGGCACTCCACTCCTGGCCGCCCACAGTCACCTGCCCGATGCCCTGCAGATTATCGATCTCACTGATCACGATAGCCTGACGCCCCACCAGACTCTCCACATTCGTCTTTACACGCTCCTTGTTAAAATATTTCACCGCAATCGGTCTGGTAAACGCGAGCAGTACCAACGAAACAGCCAAAAACAGAACAATCTGAACAGAGAGCGGCAGTCCCAGCGCGGCTGCGAGAACCGCCACCACAGCGCCTCCGGCAAACCAGATGGAGGTGAGTCCCAGAGTGACCAGCTCCACAACAATGGATATGATCAAAACCACCAGCCAAAAAATCATATACTCGTTCATACAACCACTCCCTGTCTTTTACAAACCGTCCACCACACTCTTATCATTTCACATAACGCCCAAAATGATACCTCCATCGCTTCTGCTCAATAGAATACATGATGTCCGATCACAAGCCCGTTGCGTCCGTCATTCCTGCGGAAATGCGTCAGATCGCCCACATTGGAAGTCCCCGCGATCGCATCCTGCGCCGCCTGTAAGCAGCTTGCCGAGTATCTGCCGGACTCATACACCGAGTTTACCTTGCCATTCATAGCGGGTGTAAACTGTCCTGACGCATAGATAACACCGTGGATACTGTTGGGATAAGCGCCGCTCCTCACGCGGTTCATAACCACGGACGCCACCGCCAGTTGACCTTCGTAGCCCTCTCCGCCGGCCTCACACTGAATCAGTGCAGCCAACAATCTGGTGCTGTCCGCATCTGTCGTATACTGTCCATAGTTCACATGACGCTTCGCCTCGCGCTCAGCCTCCTCACGGATCGCGATCTCCCGCATGGTCTCCCCCGCATCTATCTGGAAATCTAATGTGACATAATCAGCCGAGACATAACCGTCCTCGTCCTCGAAATATACACCTATCCATCCCTCATTTTCCATATTGATGACTTCCAGGATCTCTCCCTTGGGGATCAGTGTGTAGACTGCGGCATTTTCATCTGCATCAGCACGGAAACGCAGAGCCTCCGTATTGACGGTAGCGATCATTCTGCCCACATCGTTCGCCAGAGCCTCCGCCTCCTCACCAAAGAGAAGATAATCGTCGGAAGCCCATCCTACAATATTGCCTGACTGCAATTTCGTCCAGCCGTCTCGTCTTTCCAGAATGGTACCGCCGCAATCCTTGTACAACATGCCTACTTTCTCCGCATTTTCGTTCGGCTCCATTCTCACATTCAACGCATTCTGAACATTTGCCATAACCAAATTGGAAGTTTCTTCCTCCTCCACATTTGTCTCCTCAGGAGTGAGCGTCAGATTCAAAGCCTTTGCCGTAGCGTTGATGATCTCGCTTGTGTCTTTTGTTCCGGGGTCCAATATAGCCGTAACGCCGCCGTTTAAATCGTTCAAAGAATTTTTACTGCCGGCCTGTACAGCCATACCTGTCTGCACTGTCATAAACATGGCAGGCAAAAGTCCCAAAAACGCTATAAGCAGTTTTTTCATTCCTGTCATTTTTACTCCATACCTCCAAATTCTTTTCAAACCTGTAATAGTGTACTAACCTTAACAAAGATATGCTACTTTCTTAATATTTTATTACAACTTTGTTAAATTTGTTACGTAGAGTAATAATAACAGAAGCTTTTCTTTTTGTCAAGCATATATGAATTTATAAGAAAACACCGTCTATGAAAGCTGCCTTGACTTCTCGACACATGCCTCCACGGCGTCCATGACAGCGCCCCTGAAACCGCTCTCTTCCAAGACTTTCACCGCCTGTATCGTGGTGCCGCTGGGAGAGCAGACCATATCTTTCAGCGCGCCGGGGTGCATGTGAGTTTCCAACACCATCTTGGCGCTGCCCATCACAGACTGGGCGGCAAACTCGTATGCCTGCGCGCGGGGCATCCCTCCCGCTACCGCCGCATCCGCCATCGCTTCAATAAACAGAAACACATAGGCGGGAGAACTTCCGCTGACTCCCACCACCACATCCATCAGACACTCGGGCACCCTACTCGCCTTGCCGAAAGACTCAAGCAACCCGCACACTTGATCAATCTTTTCCGCCGAAACATGCGCTCCCGCGCACACGGCAGTACATCCTTCCAACACCAGCGCCGCCACATTGGGCATACAGCGCATCAGCTTAAGGTTCGGCCTGTCAAAAGCCTTCTCCATATAATCCAGCGTAATACCGGCCGCAATGCTGACGATCACCGTCTCTCCGCGCACATAGTCACGGATCTGGCTGGTCACCTCAGGAAAGATGGCAGGCTTTACCGCCAAAAAAAGAATGTCTGCCTCTTCCGCCACCTGGACATTGCTTTCCGCAATGCGAATACCATACTGTTCTTCCATCCTCTTTTTGGTTTCCACAGTCTTTGCGCAGCCGATTATGTCCTGCGCCTGTACCATACCTTTTTCCAGCATGCCTTTTATCATGGCGGATGCCATGTTGCCCAACCCGATCATTCCGATCTTCATACTTTTCCATCCCTTTTCGCTTTTTTGTGCTAATCTCAAATCACGATGAAACTTTCACCCTATGCCGCTTCGCTGCCTGTGCGCCTCATACATCAAGATTGCCGCCGCAACTGCCGCATTGAGAGATTCTACTTGTCCTTCCATAGGAATCTTCAGATAACTGTCCGCCTTATCCGCCACCTCTGCGGAAAGTCCATTACCCTCATTGCCGATCAGGAAAGCGGTGGGTTCTCGAAAAGAACATTCAGAATAACATTTGTTTCCTTTTAAATGTGCCGCAAAGATACGAACCTTCCTTTGGTGAAGCTTCTCGATCATCTCCCCAATATCGGCTGTATACGCAAAGGGAAGCCGATAGATGGAACCCATTGTTGCACGTATGGTTTTGGGATTAAACAGATCGACTGTCTGATTGTCCATGATGACGCCCGTTATTCCTGCGCCTTCTCCGGTTCGGAAGATGGTCCCCAGATTTCCAGGATCCTGCACGCCCTCCAGAACCAAAAAGAGAGGGTTAGGCTGTTGTAATAATTCTTCCAGCTCATATTGCGGCTGCCGCACTACCGTCAGGATCCCCTGGGGTGTCTGCGTATCTGACATTTTTCGAAACAGTGCATCTGTCACCACCTCGTAGTCAGTAATTTGCAATTTTTCCTTCATTTTGTCAGAAAATAGTCCCTCTGTCACCTTTTCTTCCATACTCTGTGACAGATAAACCTCCACAATACTTTCTATGGGAGCCTCTTCATACATTTTGACCCCTTCGGTCACAAAGATTCGATCCCTCCTGCGCTCCTTTGCCTTGGCCTGCCACTGTGTCACCTGTTTGATCTTTGTATTGGCACTGCTTGTAATCATAACAGTCCAGCCTCTCGCACTCATTTAAATAGAAAGCAAATACGCCACTTTAAACTGATACTCGTCGATACCCTTTTCCATATTTAATGCAGCCTCAATGTCAAAGTCCACAAATTCTCCGTGCTGGTAACCCACCACTCGGTTGGTCTTACCCTGAAGCATGATATCTACCGCGTATGATCCCATGATGGAGGCATAATAGCGATCCTTCGCCGTCGGACTGCCGCCGCGCTGCATGTATCCCAAGATGGTGGCTCTCGTCTCTATGCCGGTCGCCGCTTCAATCCTGCGCGCCATGGATGAGGAGTGCCCGATGCCCTCCGCATTGATAATAATGTGATGCGTTTTGCCCCTCTTCCTGTTGGCAATAATATTGTTGATAATATTCTGCTCATTAAAATCGTATTTTTCAGGGAGGAGAATATCTTCCGCGCCGTTGGCGATACCGCACCAGAGAGCGATATAACCTGCATGACGCCCCATAACCTCTATGATGCTGCATCTCTCATGGGAGGAGGAGGTGTCCTTCACCTTGTCGATCGCCTGCATGGCAGTGTTGACAGCCGTATCAAAGCCAATGGTATATTCCGTACAGGCAATGTCGAGGTCTATCGTCCCGGGAATCCCTATGGTGTTGATCCCCAATCTGGACAAGGCCTGCGCGCCCCGATAGGAACCATCGCCGCCGATGACTACAATCCCGTCAATCCCATGTTTCCTGCAGATATCCGCGCCCTTTTTCTGTCCCTCCGGCGTCTTGAACTCCATGCTCCTAGCTGTCCCCAGGACAGTGCCGCCCCGCTGCATCATATCGGAAACATGGTGCGCTTCCATGTCTATGATCTCTTCCTTTAAAAGGCCCTGATAACCTTTCTTAATCCCCTTGACCTTCAACCCCTTCGCGATAGCGGTGCGGACCACCGCACGGATCGCCGCATTCATACCCGGTGCATCTCCGCCACTTGTCAGAACACCGATCGTCTTAATCTCCTTTGCCATGACCTAACCTCCTGTCTTTCGCATTCTATGTATGGATTTTAATCATCCTATTCTTTCAAAAAATTATTTTAAACTTTTTCGGAATGGTTTTCAATAGGTTTTGTCACGAAACGTATATTTTCTGCACCGAAAACGCCGCTCAACTTGTTCCGCAGATCTTCATCCGCATTCACACACAGATTTTGGGGCAAAACCTTGATCGCTTTGCTGTCCTTCAAAAAAATGACAACATCGTCATTTCCATCCGAGTCCGCGATGGTTTCCAAAAGCTCCTTCTCCCGCGCCTCATATGCCTGTCTATCCGCAAACTGAATCCACACTCCCTGCGGCACCTTTGCGGTTGCCCGCCTTCTCATAGCAAAATTTTGCCTTTTGACCGGATCGGCGCTGTCTGCGGAATACGAATAGCCTCTTGCTGCGCCTGAAAACACCTTCCCTGCAGGTCTTTGTTCCGCCTCCTCGAAAGTGACGATCTCCTCGCAGATCAACTTGGCATCCTTATCTTCCTCCACAGAAACACGTCCCTTGATAAATATCTTGGACTCCTCCAGCAAAACGCTCCCAAAACGCTCATAATCCCGCGGGAATACAATGACCTCGACTATCCCCACCAGATCCTCAAGATTCAAAAACGCCATAATCTTGTCATTTTTGGTATACTTGATCTTTTTATCTGTCAAAATACCTCCTACCACCGCTCGTGCCTGATCCGGCACCCGAACGCTGCCCGTCTCTTCATCCAGCGCAAAATCATTGGTGGTATTGGTCGTCACCCGCTGCCATAATTCCTGGTATTCTTCCAAAGGATGTCCACTGACATAGATGCCCAGCACTTCCTTTTCAAAAGCCAACCTCATTTCCTTGCTGTACTCTCCCACATCCGGCAGCTTTACATCGAACTCATCCCTGCTCTCCTCGCCCGCAATGTCAAACAGAGTTAATTGTCCTGCCAGATTGCTCTTTTTATCTTTGGCGATATGATCCATGATCTGCACATACACGCTCATAAGCTGTTTTCTGCTGCCGCCCAGGTTGTCCATCGCCCCCGCCTTGATAAAGTTTTCCACGGCTCGCCTGTTCAAGTCTTTATCTGTCATGCGTGTGATAAAGTCCTTCAGATTGGTGAAAGGCCCCCGCTCCTCCCGCTCTTTTACCAGATTGTCGATGAGCGACCGACCCACGCCTTTGATGGCTGTGAGGGCATAACGGATTCCGCCTTTGGACACGGAAAAACCTCTTTTCCCCTCATTGATATCGGGCGGCATCAGTTTGATCCCCATGCTGCGGCAAGTCAAAATATACTCAGACACTTTTTTGGTGTTATCGATCACGGAAGTCAGCAGCGCGGCCATAAATTCGACCGGATAGTAATATTTCAGCCACGCGGTCTGATAGGCCACCACAGCATAACAGGCGGCATGAGATTTATTGAATGCATACTTGGCAAAATCCATCATATCCTCATAGATCTGCGACGCCACCTGCTCGCTGATATGATTCTTGATACAACCTGTCACATTTTCTTCCTCGTTCCCATAGATGAAGTTCGCGCGCTCTTTTTCCATGACGGCCTGCTTTTTCTTGCTCATGGCACGCCGCACCAGATCGCTCCTCCCCAGCGTGTAACCGCCCAGATCCCGCACGATCTGCATGACTTGTTCCTGATAGACGATACAGCCATAAGTGGGCGCCAGGATCGGCTCCAACTGGGGACACAGATAAGTCACCGCCCCATGTTCATTCTTCCCCTTGATGTATTTGGGAATAAAATCCATAGGCCCCGGGCGATAGAGAGAGATACCGGCGATCACATCCTCAAGCGTCTGGGGGCGCAGCTCCTTCATAAAGTTCTTCATCCCTCCGCTCTCCAACTGGAACACGCCGTCCGTTCGCCCCGTTCCCAGAGATTCCAACACTTTTTTGTCGTCGTAATCGATCTCGTCTATATCGATAGTAACGCCCCTGTTTTCCTTCACAAATGTCACCGTGTCATGGATCACAGTCAGCGTGCGCAAACCCAGAAAATCCATTTTGAGCAGTCCCAGTTCCTCCAAGGTGGTCATCGTGAACTGTGTGACAATAGAACCGTCGGAACCGCGCGAAAGCGGCACAAAATCATCCGCCTCCTCCGGACAGATAACCACTCCCGCGGCATGCATAGAGGAATGTCTGGGCATCCCTTCCAATCTCTTGCACATCTCGATCAGACGATGGACACTCTCATCTTCATTATAAAACTTTCTCAGCTCCGGGTTCAACTCCAGCGCGCGATCCAAAGTGATATTCAGCTCACCCGGCACCATCTTGGCGATGGAATCCGTAAGCGCATAGGGCAAGTCCATAACACGCCCCACATCCCGTATCACACCTTTCGCCGCCAACGTGCCAAAGGTGATGATCTGCACCACTTTCCCCTCGCCGTACTTGCGCTCCACATAGTCGATGACCTCCTGCCTGCGCTCATAGCAAAAATCCACGTCGATATCCGGCATGGACACGCGCTCCGGATTCAGGAAGCGCTCAAACAGCAAGTTGTATTTGATCGGATCGATATTGGTGATCTTCAGACAATACGCCACAATGCTGCCCGCAGCCGAGCCTCTGCCCGGCCCCACCGGAATGTCATGTTCTCTGGCATAATTGATAAAATCCCAGACGATCAGGAAATAATCCACATACCCCATCGTGCGGATCACGCCTAACTCATAATCTAAGCGCGCTCTGAGCGTCTGACCATCCTCTCCTATGACCTTCTTTTCATCCTCATAGCGTTCCCGCAGACCATCATCACAAAGCTTATTCAGATACCCCCAGGAATCATACCCTTCCGGCACTTCAAACCGCGGCAGTTTCGTCTCACCGAACGTAATCTCTACGTTGCAGCGATCCGCAATGCGCTGGGTGTTTTCCACCGCCTCCCAGGCATAGGGAAACAGTCCCTTCATCTCTTCCTCGCTCTTCACATAATATTGGCCGCCCTCATAGCGCATACGGTCTTCGTCCGCCAGCTTTTTGCCTGTCTGTAGACACAACAGAATGTCATGGGGTTCTGCATCCTCCGCATTGGTATAGTGCACATCATTGGTGACCACCAACGGAATATCCAGCTCCTTGCTCATCTTCATGAGCTCCATGTTCACCATCCGCTGCTCCAAAAGTCCATGATCCTGCATCTCCAGGAAATAATTTCCCTTTCCAAAACAGGCTTCATACTTTAAGGCTGCCTTTCTCGCCTCGTCAGTCAATCCTTTCACAATATCCCTCTGCACCTCTCCCGCCAGGCAGGCCGACAGCGCGATCATCCCTTCATGGTATTGATTCAAGACCTCCATATCCACACGCGGCTTGTAATAATACCCTTCCGTAAAACCCTTGCTGACAATTTTCATCAAGTTTGCATAACCAGTGTTATTTTCCGCCAGAAGCACCAGATGATAATATCGATCCTCTCCGCCTGTGGTCTCTTTATCAAAACGGGAATTGGGCGCTACATAGATCTCGCATCCCAGAATAGGTTTGATCCCCGCCGCTCTTGCCGCACGGTAAAAATCGATCACGCCGTACATCACGCCATGATCGGTGATCGCCGCACTATCCATCCCCAGTTCCTTGACACGATTGACATATTCCTTGATTTTGTTAGCGCCGTCCAACAGAGAGTACTCCGTGTGAACATGTAAGTGTGTAAACGCCATGCCGCGCGCTCCTTCCCATCTCTGATCAGTTGAGACTACATCTTTTCATAAGTCTCATAAAAAAGAGTTTTCTCTATCACATAAATATCATGCATATCGTCCATACGCACCGCCAGGAAATCGCCCTCCCTGCCGAGCATGTATTTATCCGCATCCCACGCCGTGAACACTTTCACCCTATGGTCCAGTTCCTTCACATAAATATGTACCTCACCGGTGGAAACACAGGACTTCGCGTGGGGGATCAGCGATATGTTCCGTCCTTCCAGTACATCCTTGACCACAGGTTCATACTCCCCCCGAAAAGTATACGGGACGTCCAGCCTTTTATAGCTGCGCTCGAACTTGGCTCTCTCGTTGGGATACACTTCTCCCTGGATTCCGATCATAATGTACAGATCCTCCTGTATCTGCACATCCAGATCCCCTTCCAAAGTACGGACACTGATCTGGGTGCCGACAGGGAAAACCTGGCAAGCCTCTACATATCCTATAGGAATCGGCCGTTTCTTGTATGCCTCCATTCCGGAAATATCAATCTCATATTCCGCCGCGCGGATAATCTGAATATCGTCGAAATAATCATCCATACGCCAGATCAGGAAATCCGAAATGCCTTCTTCAAGCGTCTTCCTGTAATCCTCCTGCGCTGCGGCAAAGCTATGATAGGCCTTCTCCAACAGTTCCATCTGAATAAAGCCTCCCGCTTTTTCCAGATGGCCTCCCCCCGAACCGATGCCATCCGTGATAAACTCTGCCAGTTCGCTTGCCTTGACTTCCTTCACACAACTCCTCACGGAAATTTTCACGCCAAAAGGCTGCACGCTGTACACCAGACAAGTGTCCACCGCGTCCACCTCCAACATCAGATCGCTGATCATCCCCAAAATATTCGGATCACAGGGTTCCGCAACCACCACCGCATAGCGGTAGTCCTCGTGATAATGGTAGTTCATCAGCGCAGTCCCTGCAATTTCCAGTTCCCGCAGCGACAGATTGGCATTGCGGAACCGCGTGATCAGACTGCGGTCAAAGACTGCGTCATCCCGCAGATCTTTGTCCAGCGGATGCGATATCTCCGTAAAGTGGTTGGTATCCGTCAAAAGTCCATAGTAAAGCGCCGTAGCAAGCTTTTTATCACAGTTGATATCCACGCCCTCCCGACTTAATAGTTCCCGCACCACTGTGGCGCAGGCGCCCAGATTACTTCTGACCTCGCTCAAAGCAGGCAGCGGCCCGCTCACCTGATGATGGTCTATCACAGCCACCGTATCCGCCTCGAATCTGGTCACATTTCCCTCACCATACTGACAGTCCACCGTGACCAACAGTTCGGGCGGCTCCAATGTATCCACATGCTCGGCAGGGATTCCCAGTTCCGACACCATCAGCACCAGATTGCTCTTCTGTACTTGATAGCGTCCTCCATAGACAAAACGCACATCTTTTCCCCGCTCTTTTAAATAAGTATATACCCCAAAACCACTGGCCAAAGCATCCGCATCCGGATTGTCATGGCATTGCACCACGATCTGGTCATAGTCCAAAAGCTCACATAATCTCATAATTCCCTCCTATATACCACTGACACACTGTCCCTGCCAAGCTCCGTATATCCCCGCTCCAAACACATCTCATCCAGCTCGCCGCCCGCAGGAATCGCAAGGTAGCGGCTTTGCAAAGTGTCCAGATTCTCTGCGACATATTCCTGCTCGCAACAACTGATACCCATGCCGGCGGGAAGCGCATATAAGATCTGCCAGTCCGTGATGACCGTCTCCTCTCCCACCTTGTCATAAAACATCCATATGACCACATTGTCAAAATTGGGGACATCCTCCCGCGACAGTTTGATCGTCTCTTCAAACACAGCGCGCCACTCTTCTACCTGCATACAGCGCTCCTCCGTCACATAGGGCACCTGATAGTCATAAGGATTCACCGCCTTATAGGAATAGAGATACGCAAATACCGCCCCCAAAAGCACCGCTTTTTTGTAAGTTTTGGTCTCCATCAGACTGACCACAAAGATCCCCGCCGCCATAAAAGTCAACAGATGTTTGCTCCCCTCCGTGAGCTTATACATCAGCAACAGCGCAAACAACATTCCCACAAAACTGAGTGCCAAATGTCCCTCTATCCACATTTTGGCGCGCAATTCTTTTGCCTTCCCATCCGCCATTTCCATCTTGCCAAGGCGACGCCAATCCGACACGGTCTGCCATACCAACACCGCCATCATCACCAAAAAGCCCCCAAAGAAAGCTCCCGACGCCAGACCACTGCGGAACCCTTCCCGAATATGCGATATCAGATCCGTTCCCTTCCAATACAACGTCCCAAAAAAATTATGAATCCCCGCGCCGATTCCTTCCCGCACGAAGGTGGTGATCCAGTCTGTATAAAAAAGAGGGGTGAAATATTCCGCGCCCAGATATCGTTTGATCAGAACATACACGACCAGCGTCGCACCGATCAGCAGGGCCGACCCCGCCGCCCCCTTCCATCTTCCGCGCCGAAACCACAAAAAAGCCGGAAATATCATAAAAAGCAGCATATAAGGCCGCATCAGCGTCAATAGTCCCGACAGGCCAAACAATACCGCCAGCTTCCAGCCTTTCTCCTCCCTCAGATAACTGACTGCCATCCCATAAAAGATAATCAGCAGAGAAAAACAGATGATCTCCGGCATACCGGAAAGCATATAGCGCACAAAGGACGTGTAAAGACAGAAAAGCAAGGCCAGCACCCCTGTCTGTCTCCACGTAGGCCGCGCCATCCACACAAACAAAAAGCAGGCTGCCGTCAAAAGCACAATGTTACAGATTATGGGGGACAACAGATTCCAGCCAAATATAAGTCCCCAAAGGATCCAGGGAAATACCAGCACCGGACTCCAAGCCGCAAAGGAAAGCTTTTGCGCATGGCTCTCATTGAAGCCAAAATATCCCTGCGGATAACCATACTCCACGATCCCTTCCACCTGCTTATAGTAGAAAAGTTCATCATTCCACTCCGAATTGGGCAGATATGCCTCGCTTATCTTTTGACCCTGTACGGCGCAGGACACCAGACAGCACAGCACGGGCAAGAGCGCGATCAGTACGGCCTTGCACAACAGCATATATCTTTTATCCTTTTTCCACCACGCTTTCAATCTGTCCATTCGCCCCGAGTCCTCTCACAATATTTTAATCTTCCCGTCATATCCGCCTATCCTTATCTTTCCACGGCTCCGCATCCACATTCAGGCTCTCCCTGATCACATACTGAGGCGAATTATTCATACTGATGTATATCCTGCCGATATATTCGCCGATCAATCCCAGCATCACCATGATCATGCCGCCAAAAAATACCATCGCCGACATCAAAGAGCTGAATCCAATGGGCACGGCCGGATTCACCAGCCTTTTGATGATCGTGTAAATACCGTAAAGAAATCCCAAGGCCGCAAAGGTTCCTCCCACGGCGGTGGCAATGCGCAAGGGCTTCACCGAAAAGGCAGTAAAACCATTGAACCACAGATTCAACAGTTTCTTTATCGTGTAGCCGGATGTACCTTCCTCCCGTTCCCTATGTGTCACCGCCACATTGGCAATATTTTTTGTGGCGCGAAGTACCAACCCGATCACATAAGGATAAGAATTTTCATAGCGGATCATATCCTCCACCACGAATCTTTTCACGGCAAAATAACTGGAAATATAGAGTTCCGCAGGTTTATCCAACATCATCCTGGTCATCAGCTCGTTGACCTTGCTGCCCACATTGCGGAAGAGAGAGTGCTTTTTGTGTTCATACTTCGCATAGACGGCGTCACAGCCGTCCTCCAGCTTGTCCAACAGCTTATCGACCTCGTTCGCAGGCGTCTGCCCGTCATCGTCCAAACAGACCACATAATCCCCCGTAGAATAGCGCAGCCCCGCCATCAATGCGGCGTGCTGTCCAAAATTTCTGGCAAAGCTAAAGCCTTTCACCTCACTGCGCTTGGCGCAGAGTTCCCGTATCACGCCAAAGGTATTATCCGGAGAACAATCATTGACCAGCAAAATCTCATATTCATACTGTGTAAGCTGCTTCATTTTTTCATCGATCTCTGCAATCACATGGGGCAGCGTATGCTCCGAGCGATAGCAGGGAATGACAAAACTGACTTTCTTCATATCCTTAATCCTTCCTTCTGCATGTCTCAAACCTTATCTTCCGACTGCAAAGCGGCTGGACACAGGGCCGCCATCCAGATAATATCAACATATTTCCCATCGATTCGGACGTCTTCTCTCAGATACCCCTCCCGCAAAAAACCTGCCTTCTCATAACTGCGGACCGCCGCCATATTGTCGGCCAACACACGCAGATAGATCCGATGTAATTTTTCCTCTTCAAAGCAGTAACGCAACATTAGTTTTGCCGCCGCAGTCCCGATTCCTCTGCCTCTCGCGTCAGCTTCCCCGATGAAAATACCATATTCCGCTTTATTGTGTTGTCTGTCAATATCACGGATGTACACGGAGCCCACCGGCTTGCCCGACGCCAGCTCACAGATCATCATCTGCACTACGTCCCCTGTCTCTACTTTTGTGTGGATCCAGTGTTCATGGCTCTCTCGGGTAAACAACTCCTGATAGATAAACTTTTTGCGCACGGCATCACTGTTGCGCCACCAAACGATCCGATCCGTATCATCGCCGGTCATCTTGCGCAGATAGATGCCTGCCTCCTGATCCCTGTATTTTTCCTCTATATCCATCCGATATTCTCCTTCTTTTCACTCAAAAACCCGACGGTGCCTTGCCCTGTAGCATATATATCATAAAATAAGTTCCACAGATCAGATGATAACAGAAAACGGCCCATTCCGCTAACACAAAAATCACCTTATAGCCTTTCCGCCATTGAAGGGTGTTTTTCAGCATGACGATCAAAGTCATCATAAACACAAAGAACATCCCGTGCATATAACCCCAGGAAAAATTCGCGTGAGGCATACGGAAGCCTTTCTCATACAGGCACAAAAACATTATGGCCGACACCAGATACAGATACCAGGAAAAACGATAATAAGCGTTTCTCAAAAATTCTTTCTTGTTGAGAAGTAATACGCCGATGGGAAGGGCCATCCCCATTACAATACTCAATGGAATATTTTGGGAATAGATACTCCACACCTTTGCGAACGCAAAACCGATTCCCGTCTCCTCTCCCCGCGTATTGACGCCGGTGAATAAACCAAAAAACTGATATAATAAGTCTATTCCGGTAGGTATCATCGTCAGGCACAGCGCAAACGCATACAGAAAACTCTTTCCGCGGCTTTTCATCAACTGAATCAACAACAAGATCCCCATGCCCGGCACGACCACCATAGTAAAACTGGGTTTCGTGAACGTTGTCAAAAACAGGCTCACCGCAAAAGGAATCGTCTCCTTCCAGGGAAAGTTCTTGAAACCGTCACGCCATCCGCTATCTGCCTTCTCTTTCCACAGCTTCTCTGCCAAAATCAGCATACGGCAGCTTTCAAAAAAACAGATGACCGCAAACGGCCGCGTCGCCAGATAGGTGGCATTCCAAAGAGGATTGGGCGTATAAATTCCCATGCATCGGTACGCATATTCAAAACCAAAAAAAGCGGTATATTTGGGGGAATACAGATTGCCCAACAAAAACAGCGCAAAGGTCAGGAATGTCAACATGATGTCAACTCCTTTTCCTTTCCGCTCCGCAAAAAAAGAATCTCTCATCCGCCCCATATAGTTTCTGGCAATACAGATTGCAAACGAATTGAGCGCAGTCGTGACGATCGCCACCGCCAAGGGTGCGCCGCAAAACCAGGATATTCCTTTTGCCAGAATAAAAAACAGCGGGTATGGATATTTATAATCTGTTTCCACTCCCTGCACCGTGCGCACATAAGCCGGCATATCCGCCTCAAATTCCGGCACTTGATAACATTGCATGGTAAACAGATACAAGGTCAGAGCAGAATACACCAACAGCAATATGGCAAAAAGAAATTTGTCTTCTCTGCACCGCTCTCTATCCTTATCCATTTTTTGTCTCCCTGTTTTTCGTCCGTCTGCTGTATACCCTGTTCAATCTATATTCAAAATCGCGTTTATCCTTGGCAGCAATAATCTCCAAGATCATACCGGCAAAAAAAGACTGTATCCCCGCCAACACCATAAACCCGCACACAATCAACGTAGGGAATCTCGGCACAAGACCGGTATCCAGATAGTCCCGTATAATGGGAAACAGTAAAATCATGGCGATCAACACCAAAAGAAGGCATAACATGCCAAAAAAGCGTAAGGGTTTGTAGTTCTTGTACAGTTGTATCATTTTGCGGATCACACGCATACCGTCACTGTAAGTATTCAGCTTAGAGACACTTCCTTCGGGCCGATCCCGATATTCCACCACCACATTTTCCACCTGCATGTTATAGTTGACTGCATGAATCGTCATCTCTGTCTCAATCTCAAAACCTTTGGAAAACACGGGGAAAGTCTTCACAAACTCATAACTGAAGGCGCGATATCCGGTCATAATATCCTTAATATCCGAATGGAACAGGCTGTTGATGCCAAACCGCATCAGACTGTTGCCAAAGTTGTGGAAGGGCCGCTTGTTCTCTGTAAAATAAGTGGAAGAAAGTCTATCGCCCACGACCATATCCGCATTGTGGTACAATACCTTGTCCACCATCTCTCGCGCACAGTTCAACGGATAAGTATCGTCCCCATCGACTATCAGATAGCACTCCGCGTCGATCTCACGGAACATCCTGCGTATTACATTCCCTTTGCCCTGCTTATATTCCTGCCGAACCACCGCACCCGCATCACGGGCCAGCCGCTCTGTCCCATCCGTCGAATTATTGTTATACACGTAAATGACCGCCTCCGGCAAAGCCTCTCTCACATCCTGTATCACCTTGACGATCGTCTGTGCCTCATTATAGCAGGGAATCAATACTGCAATCTTATCCATCCTATGTGCAACCTTTCTTCCAATTTATATCATTATTTCCATTTTAACACGATTACTCATATTCATCTACTATTTTTGTCATTGTTTTTATGTTATAATGTACGCGATGGCAATGAGCAGTGCCACGAAGCAAGCTGACAAAATGACAGCTTGCTGGCAGTTTTGTCAGATGGCGAAGTGATAGGGCGAAGCCCGCGAGCGAGGAAAACCGTAGGTTTTTCGAGCGTGCACTGCGGAGCTGGTACAATAGGCAGGTGAAGAAAGGACCAATTAAGGTTATGAATAAGATAAAAACAGGAAAAAAAGGAAAAGCAAGGCGGCTTTTGATGTTCCTCGCAGTTTTGTTCGCCGTGGCTGTAGTCGTCGGCTGTGCGCTGCTCTTTTTCTACGACCGCCGCACACATCATTACCATACCGATTCCTTGAGGGAGGAGGATGTCGCCGCTCTGTCCACAGAGACATACGACGGACTCTTGCTTTCCATGTGTTCACCCGACGCCTTTGATGCGGAAGATTTTGCAGTTTTTCGCGGTTATCCCGTGTTCAAAGCATCCCACACTTTTGAAAATCTGGCCGATATCGGAACCTTTCTCACAGAAGGGTTTCTGCAAAATCCGAATCTGTACACCGCTTATATTATGCTGGATCCGGACGCTGTCAGCAGTCTCTACGGAGATCATGCGTCACTCTATGTGAAAGATTACGCAAAGTATCTCACCGATCACGCACAGGCCCATCCCGACACACAATTTGAACTGCTGCTGCCCAGCTATTCCCTGGAATATTTGCAAACGATGTCTGACAAGGAATTTGACAGTCTGATTACCGCCTGCCGTAATCTTGTCAACATTTGTATTCCCTACAACAATATGTGTATCTACTTTCTCGCTGATGAAGAATGGCTGATCGCTAATCCGGGCAATTTTGACAATTATAACACCTGTAATCCATCGGTGACCCACACCATCCTCGCATACACTTTTGGGAGCGACCGTTATGTGCTCAATGCCAACAATATGGAAGAACATTTTTCAACCCTGACGGAGCTGACTCATACGCCGCCCACAAATTATCCCGACTACTCAGACTACTCCCTCGTATTTTTCGGAGACAGTGTCTTTGGCCTCTACACGGATTCTCTCTCCATTCCGGGTGTCGTAAACGGACTGTCCCATGCCAAGGTCTTCAACATCGGCTTGGGCGGCACAAGCGCCTGCGGGAACCGAGATCCGGAGGTTCCCACCCTGAACACGCAGGTGGACGCCTTTCTGGCAATGGACAACAATTTCTTCGAGGAAGGCTCCTGCCCCTATATCGGCATCAGCAGCTATCAGGCCGGTCATCCGGACAAACACTGTTTCCTCTTAAATTATGGCCTCAACGATTACTTTTTCGGATTGCCCATTTCGACAGAGGATCCTTATGACCCCTACACGTTCAGCGGCGGCATACGAACTGCCGTAACAAAGCTGCAGGATGCCTACCCTGACTGCAAAATCATCCTGACAACCCCCAATTTCACCAGTTATTACAACGCGGGAAAAGATATCAACAGCGACGAGGGCGGAACCATGCAAGATTATGTGGACGCCGTTCTGGCTCTCGCAGAAGAATTACAGGTAGACTGTATGAACAATTATCAAGATTTTGGCGTCACCATCAAAAATCACGGAATGTATCTGGAGGACGGCTGCCATCCTAACGAGTATCTCAGATATATCTATGGACAGCGTATCATTGAGAAACTCTCCGACATGCTGTCCACAGATTAATTTGCTTTCTTTATAAGTCCACCTCTTTCAGGCGCTCTTTGATCTCGTCCACAGTAAGCCACCAGGTATTGTTGCCGGAGCTGTAGGAAAAACCCTCCGGCACCCGTTTGCCGGTAGGCTGCACCCGCTTGCTCTCGCTCCACACCATCTGCGGGTAGATAATAAAATGCTTGTCATATTCATAGGTATTCAGAGAATCCTCCACTGTGACCATGATCTCATGGAGCTTTTCTCCTTCGCGAATCCCCACCTCTTTCGTCTTACAACCCGGCGCCATCGCTTCGGCCAGATCTGTCACCTTGAAAGAAGGGATCTTGGAGATAAAAGTCTCTCCGCCTTTTGCCTCCTCCAAAGCCTTGATCACCAATTCCACTCCTTGCTGTAAACTGATCCAAAAACGAGTCATACGATAGTCTGTGATCGGCAGCTCCGTACCGCCGCTTTGCAAAATATTCTGGAACAGCGGAATCACAGAACCTCGACTGCCCGCCACATTTCCGTATCGCACAATGGAAAAACTGATATCCTTGCTGCCGGCATAAGCGTTGGCTGCCACAAAGAGCTTGTCTGACACTAATTTCGTGCCGCCGTACAGATTCACAGGATTGACCGCCTTATCCGTGGACAACGCCACCACTTTCTTCACGCCGGTGTCCAGACAGGCGTCGATCACATTCTGCGCTCCGCCGATATTGGTCTTGATCGCCTCGGCCGGATTGTACTCACACGCGGGAACCTGTTTCAGGGCGGCGGCGTGTATCACGTAATCCACACCTTCTAAGGCTCTCACCAGCCTCTCCTTATCACGCACATCTCCAATAAAAAATCTCAGTTTGGACACATGATCATGAAACTCATTCTGCATCAGGAGCTGTTTGAACTCATCTCGGGAATAGATGATAATCTTCTTAGGCTCATAATGCTCCAGGACATATCTGGTAAATGCTTTCCCAAAGCTTCCCGTCCCACCGGTTATCAGAATCGTTTTATTATTTAGCATAACAACCTCTCTTTCACGCTGACCCCAAAAAATACAAATTCATCATATCACATCCTGTTCAGAAATACAAATTTTTTATCTGCTACTCCTGCGCCACAACCCTGATCACATCTTTATCATAATACTTGGCACAGTCAACATTCACCCAAGTATATCCATCCGCCTCCTGCAAATCTGTATATAAGATCATCTCCGGATACACAGACAAAGGGGAAAAACAGACCTCTTTCACACTGTCATCATGCAGCACTTCCAACCGTTCCTCCCACTCTTTTGCATATTGCTGCGCCCAACCCTGCCGCCAGCTTCGATATGCCCTATAACTGGTAAGGCTGCGCAGATCGAACCGATAGATTACCCCCCCTAGAAGAAGACCGACTATGGCGCAATAGATCAAAAGATATTTTCCGGCCTTGCCGCTGATCTGTTCCATATACACAGTCAGTTTGTTTTTCCGTCTGCTGATCCATCCAATCCAATAACCTACATTGCCTACAAGCCACAGATGATAGGAATAAAACAAAATCGCCCCCAGACGACCGCTGCTGATACTGCCCTCAATATACAGATTGGGCGTCACCTGAGACGCATACAATCCAAAAGTCACCAGGGTAAATAAACCGGGAAAACGAAAACTGCAATCCATGGTTTTGACAGCCTTCCACAAGAAAGGCAGGATAAGCAGGAGCACAATCAGCGTCTTGATGTCGGCGCTCCAAGAATAAATATTTGTAAAGGAGCGAACCAAAGACATGAAAACCGCTTCCACCGCACTGCCCTTTTCTCCGCTAAAATTTGCGTTGACACGCGCCGTATTCCCCGGGGCGAAAATGCAGATCAGCAAACTGACGCCCGTGAGAGCCATCACAAACCAAGTGCGATAAAATGCCCTCCTGTCCAGCCAAAGAAATAATGCGGAGAGCAAAAACAGCGCCAAAAAGCTGGACAAACTGGTAGAAAAATTGTTGCCGCCCACTAATACGGCCAAAATACAAGTCACAATCGCTCTCCAAATATACGCTCCTTTTGTATATTCTCCTGTACCGAGTTTCAGAAACAATGCCAACAGAATCAGGGAAAGTCCGTAAACAAAAGTATAATTGACAGAACCGGTATACCAATAAAAACTCTCTTCCGGCGAGGGGGTGTACAAAATCTGCATGATCAGCGAAGGGACTATGATCGGTATGCTCAGCCATCCGCCACTGCCTTTGGCATATCTGTCGATCAAACTCCTGCACAGATACCACTCTGATACAATCAGGCCTCCGATCATCATCCAGGCCACCACCCCATAATATTTCTCGCCCCATATCCCCGGCTGTAAGGAAGCAAAAAAAGCATTGGAAAATCTGCCTTCCCAATTCCTATAATTGTCACTTACCACGGCAAAAGCTGCCCTGATCACACCAAGCAATCCCTCTTTATTTTTCAGCGCATGATAACCCATAGTGCCAAAGCTCCAGTCATCCGCAGAAGGATAATTATACTGTGCGATCAGCAACAATGGAAAAATAACGATCAACAGAGCCAGTACAAATGCAATATTGATCAAAATCATTCTTAATTTCTTCCTATCCATCTCTTACGCTTCCTTCTCCAACACTCCCCGCTAATAATAACTTCCGCCACAATAAATCCCCACAAAATAGTACACGCCGCACGCCACATGCCACAGCCATGCGCCCCATTGCACGAACAACCGCCATTTTTTCCCTTTTCGAGCGGTATCCCCGAGCAACACGATCAGCGTCCCCAACATTCCAAAAAAGATCCCGTACATATATCCCCAGGAAAAATTGAAGTCCACTTTACGAAAACCCTTCTCATACAAAAAGAAGGCCATGAGAAAGCTCATCCCGTACACCTGCCAGGAAAAGCGGTATAGCGTATCCGTCTTAAGCTGCCGCAGATGCAGCGCCAGCACCAAAAGAGGGCACCCCATAGCCAGACATACTCCTAGCAAAATGTTGTCGCAATACAGACTCCACACATCTCCAAAACCAAAACCGATGCCGCCCTCCACGCCTTCCTCCGGCACGAACACCCCCTGATATTGATAGAGCAAATCAATAAAGGTAGGTACAAAACACAAACCCAACATCAAGGTCGGCATGAAATTATGAAAACGCGACTTGATCAGACGATATAGCATGATCAGACCGGCAGTTCCTGCCAACACGATCGTAAAGCTGGGTTTGGTCATGGTCGTCAACAAGAGAAACAGGGCAAACAATCCGTAGTCCCGCCATGCCGCACCTTTTGGCACACCCTTTTCATAGATATCCAACAGCTTCACATACCACAAAAACGCCAAAACAGCAAACGGCCTTGCCGCCATATAAGTGGCATTGTGAAAAGGATTGCCGCTGAACACACCCACATAAGTGAAGTTGATCCCCCGAAGATAAATTCCCTCCGGCGGAAACAGCATGGACATAAAAAAAAGAGAAAACGTGGCCAGGCTAATCAAAACGCCTGCCCATCCCCCGTATGCCTCCTCCAGAGTCTTCAGCATCAAACGATTTAGGGCTAACTTGACCACAGCCATAGCCATACTGTTCAAAAGCATCGTAGCGATAGCAATCGCCAGCTCCGGCCCCACAAAAAGATGGATCAAAGCGCCCAATTTAAAAAAAATCGGATAGGGAAAGCTATAACCACTGTCCAGTCCCTGCATCTCCAAGATATACGCCTTCATATCCGAGGCGTAAGAATCCGGATTCCCTATAGTCTGTCTGTAAAACAAAACTAATGTGACAGCAGAAACCACCAGCCATATTATCACAAAAAAGGTCAAATCTCTTGTTTTATTTCTGCGACTCGTCATAACTGCTCCCATTTGCCGCTTGGGCACCGTCCGCAACTTCCTGGCATGCGCCAATTTCTTACAACTATCGAATAGTTTAACAGAAGTTTTCCTCGTATGCAACTCAATCTTTGCGTTTACTGTACAAAAATAGGGGTATTCTTCCCCTCCCTCAATCTTCCGACAGTATGCCTTGACAAACCCCGAATACTATCGTTAGAATATCACATAGAAACAAAGATAGGAGACTTCCGATGAAACTTCAAATGAGACTTCAAAATAAAAATCTTTCCAAATATATAGTGCCCGTTTTGTGGGGAATCACCGCGATATACGGTCTTTTGTGCCTGTATCTGTTCTACATGCAGTCCATCCAGCCTTTGGATTACAACAATCGCTATTTCCAGTCGGACCTGCCCTATCACATCAGTATGACCATCGATGACGGATGGAATTATAGTTTTACAGCCTACGCCTATCAAATCCTCTATTGGCTGGGCGGAGGCAGCACTATATGGATCGCAGTCTTTCTGGCGGCCGCGGCCGTGCTGTGCATCGTGCTGACTGAAAGGCTGCTGCGGCTGATCTTGGAACGGGAAAAAACCAATATTCTGACTCTGGGCGGTTCCCTTGTCTTGAATCTTGTGATGCCATTTTTCTGGACCTATGCGGGAGCCTACCGCTATGTGAGCTATCAGGCGGGCAACATTTGGCACAATTCCACTTATCAGTGCATGAAGCCCGTCGCACTTGCGGTCATGTTATGCTACTGTCAAGTCCAATCACAATACAGACAAAAATTTACGCTTCGACAATGGCTCACACTGTCTGGCCTCCTGCTTCTCTGCACGGGCATCAAGCCTAGCTTTCTGACGGTGTTTGCGCCGGTGCTGGCAGTCAGACTCCTGGTCGATCTGTGCCGGAAGACTCCGTTCAAACAGGTCTTTTTGCTGGGAAGCACAGTGCTTCCGTCCTGTGCGATCATCTTGTGGCAAAACATGGTGCTATTCGGTTCAGACACAGGAAACAGCATGACTTTCGATCCTTGGTACACCTTTTCTTTACATGCCAATAAAACCAAACTAGCAGTGCTGTGCTCCATCGCCTTCCCTTTGGCAGTATTGTGTTTCTCCCTGAAAGACCTTCTGTCAGACCGAATTTATCTGTTTGTCTGGGGCATGATGGGAGTCGGCTTTCTGGAGGCGCTGTGCCTGGTGGAGACGGGCAGCCGCTCTCGGGACGGCAATTTCCTGTGGGGATACAGCTTTGCCATCTTCCTTGCCTTTGTGTTCAGTTTCCAAAAATGGATATGTTTTTTGAAAAAAGAAAACCGCCCGACACGATATCGAGCGGCATTTGCAATCGCCGGATGTATACTCGCCTATCAACTCTTCTGCGGCATATGCTTCTTTGCAAAATTGCTGCAGGGCGAGACCTATTTTATGATGGCGGCACAGTTTTCTCATCTCCTGCAAGCAGCAATGTGAGTAAAGAAATGTTTTTCAACAGCCTACCCGCAAAAGCTGCGCCCTGCCGCAAAGCTCCATGGGAACCGAATCCGCCGGAAGAAAGATGCAGTCTCCCCGACGAAAGGCAATCTCACCGCGCGTCCAGGACAACACGCCGCTGCCGTCCACACACAACAATACCTGAAAAGAATTGCCCTGCGTCTGCATCTCCACAGGAGGAATCTCTTCTGTCACATTCAAAAGCAGCCTCTCCACCTGGAAATAACGGCATCTGCAAAGCAGTTCCAAAGCGCACCCCCTGCTGTAACGCAACACACGCATCGGTTGTCTGGGTTCCTGACTCCCCTGAAGCCTCACCACATCTAACGCCTTCTCTACATGCAGTTGCCTGGGTTTTCCGTTTTTGTCCACACGCTGATAATCGTACAGACGATAGGTCAGATTGGAATTCTCCTGTATCTCAGCGATAAGCGCCCCCGCCCCGATGGCGTGAACCGTGCCCGCTTCAATATAAAACACGTCATCCTTTTGTACGGGAACCTTCTGCAAGTGTCTCTCAATCGTTCCCCCCTGCAAGCTTTCCCGAATCCTCTCCCGCGTCATGTCATGGCGAAAACCATACACTAACTTCGTACCCGGCTTGGCATCCAACACATACCACATTTCTGTCTTCCCCAGAGAACCATTTTCATGCTCTCTGGCGTAATCGTCATCGGGATGAACCTGTACCGACAAATTGCCGGCAGCGTCGATCAGTTTGACTAAAATAGGCAGTTCCCTGCTGGTCCTCGGGTGCGTTCCCAGATACTCCGGATGCTCCTGCAGCACTTTTGTGAGCGTCTTTTGATCATGCAGACCACCGGACACAATGCTGGGACCATCCGGATGCGTCGAACACTCCCACGTCTCCGCAAGCGGCCGCATGTGCAGCTTCTTGCCGAACTCCGTCTTCAACCGTTCTCCCCCCCACAGATAATCCTTGCCTGCCGGTTCCAACAAAAAAGGCTCATTCATCCAATTCAAATTTTTGCTTGTCACGGACGCTGATCTCCTTACCCAACTGTACTTCCATCACCTTGAGCTCCGTGTCAGCTATGATCGTATGCTTACACCCTGCCTGCATGGTGATCACATCCCCCGCCTGCACAGGCTGCTCCATGCCGTCCACGATCGTTCGGCCGCTTCCTTCGATGATCGTCCACACCTCATCCCGTCTCTCATGGCTGTGATAGTTCATGCGATGGCCGGGGCGAAGCGTCACCTTGATCGTCATGCTCTCTTCCTCAATATCCATCACACGAAAGCTTCCCCATGACTTCTCCGCAAACATAATCTGACTGTCCAACCGATCCACAAACGGCTTGATGTAACTGGACTGCTCCTTGTCGGATACCAATATTCCCTCCGAGCTAGCCGACACTACCACATCCTTCAGTCCCATACAGAGAATCGGGACATCCAGCTCATTGACAATGTGCACATTTTCACAGGCCTCATTCATTATGGCCTCACCGACACAATTTTCACCCATGACCTCCGTGAGTGTGTTCCACGTGCCCACATCTTTCCACTCTCCCGAAAAGCGCAGTACCGAAATATTACTTTCTTTTTCCACCACTGCATAATCAAAGCTGATCTTGGTCAGGCTGTCATATTTTTCATAAAGATCCTCATAATCCGTGAAATCGATCAACTCGTGGGCTTTTTGCAGCACATATTTTAATTGATACGCAAACACGCCGCCGTTCCACAGCGCACCCTGATTGATATATTTCTTTGCCGTATCTGCATCCGGCTTCTCCTTGAAGGTCTGCACCCGACTGAGTTCTTTTTGGTCTTGCGGAATAATATAGCCGTACTTTTCGCTGGGATAGGTGGGTTCTATGCCCATCAACACCAGATTGGCGCTCTCCTCTGCGGCAAGACGTCCCAACTTTTCGATCGTCTCAAAGTAAGCCTTCTCCACGTAGGGATCCACAGGACACACCACCACCGCATCCTCCTCAGAAATTCCCCTCACATCGTGGAGGTAGGACGTAGCCAGCGCAATCGCCGGAAAAGTATCTCTTCTGCTGGGTTCCACACAAATTCCCACATCCATTCCCAGTTGACTGTGAATCGTGGAAACCTGAGATTTGGAAGTAGCTATGGTCACATTAGCGTCCGGATCCACTGAGCGAATCTGTCTGTACACACGCTGTACCATGGATTCATACCCGCCATCCTCCGCCTGGAATATCTGAATAAACTGTTTGGAGCGGATATCATTGGATAAAGGCCAAAGCCGCCTGCCACTTCCTCCAGATAGTAAAATAATATTCATAGTCCTCTCTCCCGCTTGTACGCCTCAATTCCGCCCCAGGCGGTATCTCTGTCAGCCAAAATCAAATCCGCTTCCGTCATTCCCTCCGGCAAGGGCCAGTCGATACCGACCGCGGGATCCTTCCAAAAAATGCCGCCCTCATCATTGGGGTGATAAAAGTCTGTCACCTTATAACAAAACTCCGCATAGTCGGACAATACCAGGAAACCATGCGCAAAATTTTGGGGGACAAAAAGCTGCTTTTTATTTTCTTCCGACAAAATCACTCCATACCATTTGCCAAAAGTCTCAGAACCCTTGCGCAGATCGATCACCACATCGAACACTTCTCCTCTGACTACACGCACCAACTTGTCCTGCGGATGGTTGATCTGAAAATGCATCCCTCGCAGCACACCTTTTTTGGAGGCCGACTGATTATCCTGCACAAACTGGCAATCTATCCCTGCCGCTGCGAAATCATTGTAATTGTAAGTCTCCATAAAATAACCGCGCGCATCGCCGCGCACCTCGGGTTCCACAATCTTCAATCCCTGAATACCATTACAGTTTTCTGTCACCTGAATCTTTCCCATCGCTATCCTCTTTCCGGGCCGCCGTTCGACGCGCCGCACTGTATCTAATCAACAATCCCACCGCAAGCACACACTTGACTCATTGCTTGCGGGAATCACAACCCTTCCGCCACCTCGATCAAATATTTGCCGTAATCAGTCTTTAACAAAGGCTGCGCCAACTTTACTAACTGTTCCTTGTCAATAAATCCCCGCTTGTAAGCGATCTCCTCAATACAGGAAATATACAATCCCTGCCTTTTTTGAAAGGCGGACACAAAATCTGCCGCCGCCAGAAGCATATCGTGGTTGCCGGTATCGAGCCACGCAAAACCGCGCCCCAACGTCTCCACTTGCAGCGTCCCTCGTTGCAAATACGCATTATTTACGGAAGTGATCTCTATTTCGCCACGAGCGGAGGGCTTTACATTCGCCGCGATCTCCACCACATCATTGTCATAGAAATACAATCCCGGCACCGCATAATTGCTCTTGGGCCGCTCCGGCTTCTCCTCTATCGACAGAGCCTTTCCGTTTTCGTCGAACTCTACCACCCCATATTCCCTGGGATCCCTCACATAATAGCCAAAGATCGTAGCCCCGGGACAGCTCTCTGTGCGCTCGGCCGCTTCCCGCAGCACTCTGGAAAAACTTTGTCCATAGAAAATATTGTCTCCCAGCACAAGGGCCACGGCGTCCTTCCCTATGAACGACTTCCCAATAATAAATGCATCCGCCAGCCCTCGGGGCGTTTTCTGCTCCGCATAGGAAAAACGCATACCCAACTGGCTGCCGTCACCAAAAAGATCCTGAAAAACCGGTAAATCTCTGGGTGTGGAAATGATAAGTACCTCTCGAATCCCAGCCAACATTAAAGTTGACAGAGGGTAGTAGATCATGGGCTTATCATACACAGGCATGATCTGCTTGGAAATCGCCTTGGTCAACGGATAGAGCCGTGTGCCGGAGCCTCCGGCAAGTATGATTCCCTTCATAGTTGAAACCTCCTGATGACATAGTCAAAATCTTGGGCTTATTTTACCATATTTCCGCCCTTTTATCTAGATACATTTTTCCATATGTCAATTTACGCCTATTTATGAATAACCCACTCTCCAAACACAGTATTCATGATTCGACATATCTTGCACAAACATCTCCTACTATAATAGGTATTATAGAATACATTCTCAATATTTTACGAAATATAATACCTGGGAGAGTGAAAACATTATGGCATTTGCAGAAACATTAACCCTTTTACGTGAAAACCGAGGTGTGCTCCAAAAAGATCTGGCCGACCTTTTAGGACTTTCCGTTGGCACGATCTCAAACTATGAAAAAGGGATCCACGAACCCAACATGTCAACCTTAAGTCGGATTGCCGACTTTTACGGTGTCTCCACAGACTATCTGCTGGGGCAAACTTCCAATCCTGCGCCAGCCTCCAAAATGTCGCCGGAACAATATCAAAAATACGAAAACCTGTTTTTGGATCTCACAAAATTATCGGACAATAATCTTCAAATCATTCAGCAATTTACAAAATTTTTGCACAAGCAGGAACTTTCGTCTGCCAAAAAATAATAACCATTTATTTGAGGGCCTTCACCGCCTCTCCACATTCTTCAGAAAGTCCTCATACGATAGCCGAATCCCATCCTCCAGCTCCGTCTTATAGGTCCACCCCAGCTTGGCTGCCTTACTCACATCCAAAAGCTTTCTGGGCGTGCCGTTGGGTTTGCTCGTATCCCAGCGAATCTCTCCGGTATACCCGATCACCTTCGCAACCAACTCCGTCAGCTCTTTGATCGTCAGTTCCTTACCAGTTCCGGCATTGACCGTCTCATTCCCGCTGTAATGATTCATCAGGAATACGCACAGATCCGCCAGATCGTCCACATACAAGAATTCGCGCAAGGGAGAGCCGTCCCCCCAACAGGTGACATAGGCTGCCCCCGCCGCCTTGGCCTCGTGAAAACGACGTATCAACGCCGGCAACACATGGCTGTGGGTCGGATGATAATTGTCATTTGGCCCATACAGATTGGTGGGCATCACGGAAATATAGTCTGTGCCATACTGTCTGTTTAGAAATTCGCAATACTTCAATCCGGATATCTTCGCCAACGCGTAGGCTTCGTTGGTTTTCTCCAGCTCGGAAGTCAACAGGCAGCTCTCCGGCATAGGCTGCGGAGCCATGCGCGGATAAATACAGGATGAGCCGAGAAATTCCAGCTTCTTGCAGCCATTCTCCCATGCAGCGTGAATGACATTCATCTCCAACGTCATATTATCATACATAAAGTCAGCCAACGCTTCGCTGTTCGCCAGGATACCCCCCACCTTCGCTGCGGCCAAAAACACATACTCCGGCTTTTCTTCCGCAAAGAAGCGCTCCACATCAACCTGTCTGCACAGATCCAACTCCTGATGTGTGCGGGTGATGATATTGGAATAACCTTGCCGCTCCAGTTCCCGCACAATGGCGGAACCCACCATTCCCCGATGTCCCGCAACATATATTTTAGCATTTTTCTCCATCATAATTGTCACAGCCTCCTATATCGTACAAGCGCCTTACTTTATGACACCCTTTTCCAAATACTCCGCCAGATTCGTCCGAATATGTTCTTCCGCTCTTTCGACCGCCACCTTTTTCTTGTCATGCTCCACCATCAGTCTGACAAGCTCCTCAAAACTGGTCTTGGTCGGATTCCAACCCAACTCCGTCCTGGCCTTCGTCGGATCTCCCCACAGATTTACAACATCCGTAGGCCGATAGAAATCGGGAGAGACCTCCACCAGCACTCTCCCTGTCGCTTTGTCGATCCCTTTCTCATCCATTCCTGTGCCGGAAAACTCCAATTCAATTCCTACATAATGGAAAGCAAGTTGACAAAATTCACGGACGCTGTGCTGCTCACCTGTGGCGATCACATAATCCTCCGGCTCGCTATTCTGCAAGATCAACCACATACATTCCACGTAATCCTTGGCGTATCCCCAATCCCGCAGGCTTGAGAGATTCCCCAAATAGAGCTTGTCCTGTATACCCTGAGCAATCCTCGCAGCGGCGAGCGTGATCTTTCTGGTCACAAAAGTCTCCCCCCTGCGCTCCGACTCATGGTTGAACAAGATACCGCTGCAACAGAACATATGGTACGCTTCTCTGTATTCTTTCACAATCCAAAATCCATACTGTTTTGCCACGGCGTATGGGCTATAAGGATGAAAAGGCGTCTTCTCATTCTGCGGCACTTCCTCCACCTTGCCGTAAAGCTCGGAGGTGGATGCCTGATAAATGCGACAGGTCTCCGTCAAGCCACACAACCGAACTGCCTCCAGCACTCTCAGCACCCCCGTAGCCACCACATCCGCAGTATACTCAGGCACATCAAAGGATACCTGCACATGACTCTGGGCCGCCAGATTATAAATCTCATCCGGCCGAATCTTTCCAATAATGGCAACCAGGCTCATAGAGTCGCTCAAATCCCCATAATGCAGGTGAAAATGCGCCTGCCCCTCCAAATGTGCAATGCGCTCCCTGTAATCCACAGAAGAACGTCTTATCATCCCATGTACATCGTATCCCTTCTCCAGCAATAGCTCCGCCAGATAAGAGCCATCTTGTCCTGTAACTCCGGTGATCAAAGCAACTTTACCCATAATCTGCGCTCCTTTACTAATGATACTTTACTGATCTCGTAAATGATTTTATCGGAAAACCCTACCTATTGGAATTCCCTATCTTGTGACATTCTTGCACAATATTGGTTTTTTTGCTATACTAAAAATAATATTCGCTGACAGTTGATTTTTGCAATTCAAAGGAGGTTTCAGATGACTCAGAGCCCAATGTTTCATGGTGATATGGTCAATTCCGCAAGGGTACTCTATACTCCCTCTATGTTTGCCAAGACTAGCCTGCTCTATTTACAGGAGATCGGGAAGCTGCAGGCCAAAATGCCCCACGTCAGCCGACGCGAAAACTTATCTTCCTATCTTTTCTTTATGGTGTCCTCCGGCTCAGGGGTCCTGGAATATCAGCATGTCCCCTATGAACTGACCGCCGGCGACTGTGTGTTTATTGATTGCCGCAAAGCTTATTCTCACCGCACCTCAGACAACCTGTGGAAACTCAAATGGATCCATTTCAACGGCACAGCCATGGCAAATATATATGACAAATATAGGGAACGCGGGGGATCCCCTCGTTTTCACCCGAACAATCTGACCGATTTTGATGCCGCATGGCAGACGCTCTACGATGTAGCAGTTTCGTCCGACCACATCCGCGATATGCGGATCAATGAATCCCTTACTTCATTGCTCACTCTCCTCATGCAGGAAAGCTGGCAATCAGAAGGCCGCTCAATCGGAAAAAAGCGGGCGAGTCTGTTGAAAGTTCGAGAATACCTGGACCAGAACTATCAAAACCACATCACATTGGACGAGTTGTCAGGACTTTTTTTTATTAATAAATTTTATCTTGCCAAAACTTTTCGGGAGGAGATGGGCGTGACAGTCAATAACTATATCCTGTCGAAAAGAATTACCCATGCCAAACAGTTGCTCCGCTTCACAGATAAGACTCTGGAAGCGATAGGCACTGAATGTGGCATGGGCGCTCCGACGTATTTTTCAAGAACATTTAAGAAATGGGAGGGCATCAGCCCCAGTGAATATCGGAAAATGTGGTAAGTCATAGCATCTATTTGGGTTGGTCCAATATCTCGTCTTTTTGTAAAAACGTCACAAATTTTCTGATGACCTCGAGATTATTCGGCGACAGTCTCGTAAGGTCTAAGAATAGTTCCTCAATATCCATAGGCTGTTTCGTCGGTATCGTGGAATCTTGAACAGGAATGGAAGTCCTGCCTAACAAGTAGTCAGTGGTAACTCCATAGTAATCAGAGATCTTACAAAGCGTCTCCAAATCCGGTTCATGGATCCCCTTCTCATAGTTTGATACCGTGCCAATAGAAACCTCCAGATAGGTTGCCAGTTCTTTTTGGTAGATTTCTTTCTTTTCGCGCAACAGAGCTAACTTTTCTCCTAAAACCATGGTACTCCTCCTTCTCTTCCGTGCAAGCCCTTTACGTTCCGCGGACCACTGCATAGGCGATCACGTCATCTGTAGTTATCCCTTCACAGTTATCGTTGACAATTATATTATAGGCACTTTTCACAAGAAAAGCAAGATAAAGGAGTTATTTTTGTTAAATTTGAATCTCATTTTCTTGCAGATATTCTTCAAACATCCTGACTGCTTCCCTGTTTTCAGGGGAAAGCCGCACCACATCCGCAAAAAGTCGTTCCAGGGGATCATGCTTTTTTGGCGGAAGCTTTTTGACAGGCAACGGGACATTTGTCCGCTCCAGCAGATAATCCGTGGAAACCCCATAAAAATCTGCAATCCTGCCCAACGTAGTCAGATCCGGTTTATGAACGCCTGTCTCATAGTTTGATATGGTACCGATCGAAACTTTCAGATAAGAAGCAAGCTCCTTTTGACAGACGCCTCTCCTTTCACGCACATACTTCAGCTTTTTCGCGATAGACATACCTCGTCTCCTTTACGACTGCGTCAGCCAGTTCTCATAGGCGCTTTTGATGGCTTGAAATTGCCTTTGTCCGGTCTGTTCGTCCGCCAAATCCAGCAGAGCACAGATCTCGCGGGCAATACCGTCATCCGTTTGGAGAATGATAAGCGGCGGCACCACAAAATGATTATAAATATGCATCAGAATCTCGCTGTCTCCAAAACTTTTCTGTTTTTCCATGGATGTGTACTTCTTGATGTCCACGCCTAGCAAACTCGCCATGTAGTGTTGAGAATAAGATTTGTATCTGCGCAGTTGGTAGAGACAACTATCCTCCCGCCTGTCCTTGATCAACAGGCATTGGATATGTCTGACCCGCTGTTGTATCCTTTCCGCTTCTTGCGGCGCTCGATCGCGCATAGAATAGGCGGCCAACGGAAGGAACATTTCAGCAAGACACCGAAGATCCTCCGGCTGACAACCGATCAAAAAATCATAATACGCAGGATGAGACAGCCGCTCGCCCGTATAGACATAATGCAAGTCCACCCCAACCTTGACCAGATTCAAAAGTTCGCTGTAAGTAAAGCGATTTTTGCCCTGCTCAGCCTTGCAATAATGCCCCTGTGACATATACAGCTTGGCGCAAAGCTCCTCCTGCGTCAATTTAAGCCTCTCTCGCTCTTCTCGAAACCGGCGCGCTATTTCCTGATATTTCGTATTCATAGGTGACAGAGCCTCCTCTCTGTACCTATTATACGACTTTTGTCAGGTATTTTCATTCCTCATTATGAATAACGGATTGCCAGGACTCTGCCTGCATCGCCTGACTCCATGATATAAAAAGCATGGTAATACTTAAACTGCTTACCCCCCAAGAATATTCCAGTATACCAAACAATGCCGGAACAAGGATAAAAAACGAAGCCATAATCTCAATGATTCCAAACTCCACCGACCTACAGCGAACACCACGCCACAAGCACATGGCACTTCCCCATATAAGCAAGATGACAAACAATATCATAACCGGTATCCCAAAATCGGTGCCATATTGGAGATAAATATTGTGGGCATGTCCAATCCAATACCGCCACGTAAGCTGAAAGCCTTGTTCTTCATAACGATGTCCAAACCAATTCAAATTCTGCCAATAATGCTTGTAAATAGTGTTTCTCACTAATATAGGATCTTCTCCCTCTTCCGGAGTCAATACCGCCGCTCGCATCCTGAGATCATCTTCCGGAGTGGTTTCTGTCGCATCTGCTGCATCTGCTTTGATCAAAAAGGGAGAGTTCTTTAAAGCATCGCCCAAAATGACAGTCACTCTCCCCAATGCATTCTGCATCAATTCCTCCATATCAATATACTTTTCGGAATCCCATGCATCCCATGAGTGTGCCCTCTCATCACTCCACTCTCCCCAAAACCAGACCGGATGATGAAACATCGGCGGTACATACCTGACCAGACCATAACACAGCGGAAACATAAGGCAAGCACATAATACCATGACAATGCCATTTATCAGAAACCTTTTTCTGTTCATCAGTTTATTCCATAAAATCAAAAACAATATTCCAAACAAGAACGCGACCATCCATGCCGTTCTACCGATCGTCATAAACAGAAAGGATAACAATACTCCCACGCCCAACCAGTAGAATATCCTTATTCCTTTACACGCCTTCTTTTTGGTCACATATAATACTTTGATAAACACCGCACACAAAACCTCTACATAAAAGAGAGCATTCAAATTGGGGTTATTGTAGATTCCCGTGTACCGCACTATATCATAGGGGCGAAACATCAGACAATACCCCTGGAACAAAAAGAAACTGCATATGATCCCGTTCAGTGAGCCATGGAATAAATCCATCCGCTCCTCCCGCGTAAAATCCGTCAGACAAAAACAACCAAACATGATCATATAGCACAAAGGCCAACTGTAATCACTTCTGGAGACGATCATCAACAACATCATAATGGCCCATACAATACCAAATCCCTTTTCCAGTTTGGGCAACTTGTTTTCAATGATCACACTGATAAAAGTATGGATTATAATGTAGCCAAAAAGTATTACATCCAGGATGACCACGATCCAATCATTCAAAAAAGGGCGTCGATCTATCCCCCATAAAAAGGCCCCGATTCCCCCTATGACGCTCAACACGCTCCAGATCAGATAGGGCGTCTTCCACCTCTTGAAATCCTCCACTTTATAGTGAATCAATATCATACACGCCATGATCACTCCCATCAGATCGCGAAAAGTCTCCAACCATCCATCCAATCCGGATCCCGTCTTCGTCCTCTGATCAATCACACACAGCACGATAAAACAAACTGTATATAGAATCCGTTTCCAAGAGATTTCATAAAATACATTTGATTTCCATTTCAGTTGCAGTTGCTTTTGCATTGCTTCAATCTCCTAAACACGATACTGATTCAAAAATGATGAAATTTGTCCGGCAACCGATAAAATCTCCTCATCCTCCATATAGGGATGCATCGGCAATGATAAAACAGTCTTACACAATCGATTTGTCACCTCAAAATCCTTCTCGTCAAATTTCTGCTCACAAAAAGCTTCCTGACGATGCATTGGCTTCGGGTAATAAATCATTGTCGGTATGCCTTGCTCCTTTAAATAGCTCTGTAAAGCGTCCCGCTCTGTCTCACTTTTTAATTGAATACAATATTGCGCCCAGGAGGAAAGGTATTTGTCCTCAAAACAGGGTACGATTACCTTATCCTTCAGCATCTCTGTATATTTCGCCGCAACCTTATTGACTGCCGCTCTCTCATATTCAATAAATGCATGAAGTTTAGGCAGTAATATAGCTGCCTGCAATGTGTCAAGCCTGGAATTCCACCCGATTCTGACATTATCATACTTAAAACTTCCTTTCCCGTGCACTCTTATAGAGCGAAGATATGCGTCCGTCTCATCATCATCCGTAAAGACTGCCCCGCCATCCCCATAACATCCAAGCGGCTTGGCCGGAAAAAAAGAAGTGGCAGAGATGTCTCCGAAAGAGCATGCCCGTCTGCCATGAATCTCTCCGCCAAATCCCTGCGCACCATCCTCTAAAATTTTCAGTCCATATTTTTGAGCAATCGGACGAATCGCATCATAATCAGCCGGCAGTCCAAACAGATCTACCGCTACGATCACTCTTGGAATTAATCGTCCTTCCTCCTTCACCCTTTGAATCGCTGCTTCCAGCTTTGCCGGATCCATATTGTAGGTTCGCTCGTCCACGTCCACAAATATCGGAGTCGCGCCCTCAAAAGAGACTGTCTCACCAGAGGCAAAGAAGGTGAAATCTGGCACAAACGCACACTCCCCTTCCTTGATCCCCCACGCCATCAACGCCATGGAAAGAGCATCTGTACCATTGGCGCAAGTGACACAATGCTTCACACCCACATATTCCGCCAATTCTCTCTCCAAAATTTCCACCTGTTTCCCACTTATAAAAGCTGTAGAAGCAATTACATCATTGATTCCAGCGTCAATTTCTTCTTTTAAAGCATCATACTGCTTTTTTAAATCTCTAAACTGCATTGTCCTTACCTCCCTGCATCGTCTTAAACTATCAACTCCATTATATACCAATTCCGTATTATGAGTAAAGTAAAACTCGCATGGCAGGCGCGAGAGTTTCAAAATGACAAGCACTAATAGGTAACATCTACCGTTTGCACTTCGTCAGATGAATTACTCAACCGATACGCAATCGTACATGTGCCGTGCTCATTCGGAGCGATGGTAAAGATATTATTATGTGCAAAATTTTGAAGCATGTTGGGTTCGCCTCCATTTGGGACTAAAGTTATTGCATATTCCAGATCATCGGCATAATTTGAAACAATCTTACAAGTTCTGACCTCTTGATCATCATGGTAACAGATCCCAAACACGGTAGGTTCCAAGTTTTCTATTTTTTCCTCAAATGAGTCATAAAACAACTCTTCTTCTGAAATTTCGCCATTTATAACATCTGACAGCAAATAACTGAACTGTTCTGCGCCATCACAATTCAAATGATGATCATCCATAAACAGAGAAGAAGTACTGGAAAAATACTCCTCTTTACACAAATTAAAATCGTAGTACTCAACATCGGTATCCTTGATAAGATCCCTGATCATATTCACATAATCATCATAATTTCCTAATCCGGTCAACAAAAAATTGGACATAGGTGTAGACACCAGAGTTAACACAATACCATTCTTATCACAAAAAGTAATAATATCTGTAAGCGATTTAAGCCAGTCATCTGAAATCCCCTCAATATTTATATTATCCCACCCTTTTTCTGAAAAAAAATTCCAGTTCTCTATCACGCCATTATTTGCCACATAACCTTTTCCGGCATACCACTCACTGTCGTAAGTAACATATGTATATTCATAATTTTTATAATCTTCTGTCTGCTTCTGTATGATTAGATTTTTTACATACTCGGCATCAAAAAATTTTGACCAATTTCTCCTTCCCAATATAAAGCTATTAAAATAATGCTCGATGGTTGACGCGTTTATCAAATATTGAACCTTATCCAGAGATGGTTTCAAATAATCTGAAATGATATAAGTGGAGGTCATATCTCTGTCTTTATTTTCTACAAATGCCATCTCATAATAAACTTCCAAATAAATATGCTTAATGTCATTGTATCTTGCCGCCTCCTGAATCACCATATAAGAACCATCTAAGCACTGGCTGGAAGTTCCTGCATTATAGGTATTCATCCCCAGTTCGCTGTCAAAAATTTCAGGAATAAATGTCCTATAACAATGAGAAGAACCTACAAATAATACATCTATGTTATCCTGTTCGTACATTTCATGAAAAGTGATTCTTGTATACGAAGTAGTGTCATCGATTAGAATATACCGAAAAAAACGGTTACAACCTGCAAATAGGAGGCAGAATATCAAAGCGGAAACAATCATCTTTATTTTTTTCATCGATCAGCACCTCTTTTAAAATTGAAAATAAATGAATTGGCTGGTATCATAACCGATACCATATATTCCAAACATAATAATGCACCAGATCAAACCCAAATATAAAATCCATCTAAACCAAACTGTTTGTTGGCCTATCAATACAAAAACAGACTTTCCCTTTTCATGGATCAGATCGACGATCATCAAGACAACGATTCCAAAACAGAGCATAAACCAGTTCCCTCTGTCCAAGCCAATCGCATATATACTTGTCGTCTGAAAAATTCTGGACATCTGTTGAAAAATATGCCAGGCATGGCGCAGATCATCGGCCGCAAAGAATATCCATGCGATATCCACCAAGATAAAGGTCAGAATCATTTTTCCCAATTTGCGGCTAAAAGAATCCATCGGAGCAGTCTTTCTCATCTTTTGTTCCAATTTTGCCTTCATATCCCCAACAATCTGATAGACAGCATGAATACCTCCCCAAGCCACAAAATTCCAACTTGCTCCATGCCACAAACCACTGACCGTAAAAACAATAAGAATATGAAGGTATTTCCTCAATAACCCTTTTCGATTTCCACCTAACGGTATGTACAAGTAATCCGTAAACCATGAAGTCAGAGAGATATGCCATCTCCTCCAAAATTCTTTGATACTTGTGGCCAAATAAGGTTGTCGAAAATTTTTCATCAATGAAATTCCCATGACCTGCGCCGCTCCACAGGCAATATTACTATATCCTCCAAAATCGCAATAGATTTGAAATGCAAACAGAACAGATGCCAGAGCCAGTTCCAAAAAACCATAATCCAAATAATGGTCATACACATGCCCAACCAAAAGAGCTGCTCTGTCAGCAATCACTAATTTTTGAAACAGGCCCCAAAATATTAAAAGAAACCCATCTCGAATACGCTTGAAATCCCATAACTTCAATTCATGTATCTTCTGTATTTGCGTCAACAAACTGCCCGATCTTTCAATCGGGCCAGCCACAAGTTGGGGAAAAAAAGAAACGAACAATGCATATCTTAGGAGATTCTTTTCCGCTCGAATATCTCCACGATACACATCGATCGTATAACTAAGCGCCTGAAAAGTATAAAAAGAAATCCCTACCGGAAGAAGCAAATCCAATCTCCTATCAATCGGCGACAATCCCACGTGAATTGCAATATCGCTTAAAGTCTGTAATACAAAATCAGCATATTTGAATATTGCCAAAATTGCCAGATTGCTGATCAGGGAGACAACCATCACAAGTTGCTTCATCCACTTTTGTTCTACCCCCCCTAACAGCAATCCGCTTATGAAGGTAATGATGGTTGAAACAGCTATCAAAATGGCATATTTCGGATTCCAACTCATATAAAAATAATAGCTGGCAATCAATAACCAGATATATCTGCATTTCCTTGGAATAATTAGAAATACTCCTGTCACGATTGGAAAAAATATTAAAAACTCCATAGAATTAAACAGCATTGTCCCTGCCACTCCTCATTATCGTTCATTGCCTTCTATCATTCAAATAGAACCCATGAATATTTCTATTGTAAGTTATCATTATCATACATATCAAACCACATGGCAAATCCAAACATCAAAAGAGTCACAAAAACTAAAATACCAAACCCTTGATATGTGCCGCTGGTCACTAATCGGTCTGTCACCAATGCCCTGACAATTATCACAAAAAAATACAGCGAAGAAATAAAGGACAACAAACTGGTCAAATAAAAAACAAAAATAGGATGAAAATCATTGACACAATATTTTTTGATTATGCGCTCAAAAAAACCCTTTAACAATAACACACTGACGGTTGGAATAATTTTTTTAATTTTCATCTTGGACTGTTCTCCCACCGCATATACCGGCTTAATCGGGACTTCCTTTATTCTACATTTCGCTATATTCAACTTAATCAACATATCGTTTGGCATACCATAACCTCTCCATATATGACAAATTGATATCCTGTTCAAACCTTCCAAGGAAATTGCCGTGTAACCTGTCTGCGTATCTGAAACACGCCAATATCCCGAAGCAATCTTAGTAAGAGCCGATAATATAGAATTTCCAATTCTTCTTTTAGCCGGAATGATCCTCTTGGCCGCCTTATGATTTAAGCGATTTCCCTTTGTATACGCCACTTCTCCATTCACAATAGGTAAACAGATGCTCTCCAATTCATCAGGATCCATTTGCGCGTCCCCTGCCATTACAGCAGTGCAATCTATCAAATGCTCTCTGCACCATTTGTAGCCTACAGCTATTGCACCTCCCACCTTCGCGTTCTCCAGATTATTGATGAGCACTATTCTATCCGTATTATTATCATTATAGACAGTGTGCCCGGGATAATATTGTTCTTCCTCTCGCTCCATCTCCAAAGCGATTACTTCCGCCCGATTAAAAAATGTAGGCTGAATGTCATTCGGCTTTCTTGCAATTTCAATACCCCCCCTAACTTGTTCAACATATTCCTTCACAACTTCCGCAGTACCATCTGTAGAACAATCATTGACAACAATAATTCTATCCACAAAAACCGGCATTGTTTTCAATACAACTGCAATTTGTTTTTCCTCATTATACGCCGGAACAACCACCGCAACAGTTTTATTCCTCAACATACGCAATTCCTCCCTTATGTATCGATTCGCACGCCTTTATACTAAAATTCCTTCGCTTCTCTTGCTACATACTCTAAGCATACACGCAAAAACAAGATACGACAACCCGGTTGCTAATGCTGCACCTGCAATATCAAAAAAATGAATAAAAAACAGATTCCCTGCAATATTAGACATGACTGTGCAGATGTTTATCATTGACTCTTTCTCAGGTTTCCCAATCTGTGAAAAAAAATTGCCAAAGATAATGCTTTTTGCAGTTAATGCTATCCCCATACAGATGATAGCCAGCGGAACAATCCCTGCCAAATATTCTTTTCTGTTAAAAATATAGCAGACAGCGCTATACCCAATCACAATTAAAATATATAGAAGCCACTTTACCGCCCTGATCTTTTTAGTAATTTCGTGCGCAAATGTGTTTATATCGTCCTTTCTTTCTTCTATCTTTTGGTATTTTAGTGCAATCAAAGGATTGATATTTCTTCTGACCACAACAAAAATATGGTAAAACCCTTCTGCAAATAGTGCCGCAAACGAATAAATGCCAATTAAATAATCATCGTTCAATATCCAACCCAGACATATTACATCTATCTTTGTATTCAATTCAAGCACCAAATTTGATAAAATAATCTTACTTCCAAATACTAAATGCCGTCTTACCCAATCAAGTGAAATATGTATTGACAACAATCCCTTCTTTGCCAACAGTATTACATTTACCACCGTTACCACGAGTTCCCCGGCCACAAAACATTTTGAAATTTCTACATATGGCACATGACGAACTGCCAGGAAAAGAACCGCTGCCACAATAGAGATACTTCTCAGCGATTGCAGCGCTGCATACGTCTTCATGGCAGAGGCTCCATTAAAGAACCCAAGCACGACTTTATTTATGGAAAAAAAGACCAGCGCCGGCAAGACATAGACAAAAGATACCATCCACTCCGAGTTCACGCTTCCCGCCAGAAAACACCATATTCCCAAACTGACAGATGTAGAAATCACTATGACAATCCCTACAGCCGATATTAGCGATTCTTTTTGTTCATTAATATTGTCCTGGAATAGAGGCGTATTTCGCAAAATGGACATATGGATTCCCCACACACTGATTTGCGACACCACAACATAATATGCACTGACTTGATTAAACACCCCTAATGCCGCAGCATCATAAAACAAAACGATCAGCATGGTTGAGATCATTCCACATAATGACATTAGGATCATGCTAAATCCATTCCACAATAACCCTCCCTTCATATCATTCTTGCTTACAACCTTCATTTCGCCATCCTTCCTCATGGTCTGGCCTCTGATCTTTTATTATTACCATTGTACTAAACCTATCTGTTTTCCTACTGAAATTTTTGTGAATTATATACGAATTTTACAATCCGGCTCATTCCTCCTTTTCGTCTGCCGTTATTTTCTGAACGCTACATAGTGTCTGCTGATTAAGCGACGTTCAGACTATCTTCCCCGCACTATGGGGCGTATCCATGGCCGGCTGAGATACCCTTCCAAATATCCGATGTCCCTGCGCACATAGGAAAGCGGCTTCCTGACTGCCGCCCGTATCTGCTTTTTTGTGTGTTTCCTTTTCTTGGCAAATGCCAGGTAGTCCTTCCTCGCTGTCCGGCGGCTCTGTGGCGTTCTCTGTTACATCTTTATATCGCTGCAAATTTCTAATATTACATCAAAGCAGTCTTAAAAGCTGTACAAGTTCATGTGGTTCATCTGTGCCTGACATCGTCTGTCTGGTGTCGAAGCGTTTAAATCCATAACTTTCATAAAAAGAGAGCAGTTTTTCTTTGTTGTCTGTCTCTACAAACGTCACCATTCCTCCCGCCTGATACTGTAAAACCCGGGTCTGTCGAATAGCCGCTTCCAATAATTGTCGCCCTGTTATTCTTCCCATTACCCGTTCATTGAAATTTTTTCCGAGCTGTGCAATAAGATACGCTGCTATATTATACGTCTGCTCATTTTGATCTATTTCACTAAACCTTGCGAGTTTGCGTTTTACAGTATTACTGAATGGCTCTGCCTTTATAACAAGCGGTTTTATCGTAATAGAAAAATATCCCAACAACTCTGCATTTTCCGGAGATAATACCAGATATGTAACCGCTTGATGCTTCTTTGCAAATGCTACTGACTGCTGTTTCAGGAATCGCTCAACATCTGAATTCAGTGGACAGGAAAACTCGGAAAGGAGTTTCACCAATTTGTCCTCTCCGAGCTTTTTATCTTCCAAATATTCACGAATGTTCAGCACAATAAAATTATTTGTTTGCTGCATCCGCTTCTTTCCTTTTCTCCATAAATTTTAGTATTTCATCTGCCCCATGCAGATAAGTGACATTGATTGGAACACGGGGCGTCTGGTCATTAGCAGACGCTTCAACCGCATCGGCAAACATCTCCACTTGTTCTTTGCCGGAAATAACAAAATTTTTTGTGATGCTTGACGTTGCCATAAAAAACACCTCCCTTATCAATATGGCGCATTCCAGCCATTGTTATGCAGCCGTTTTATGTCTGCACAACAATAATCCACATAATTACTTGTTTATTCGTATTGACCCACTTCTATTTTATGATGTTATCCCTCTTTTTGCAATGAATTTTTTATAAATTTTATATGTCGCTCCCACTTTTTTCTGTCTGCGGCTCTGTGGGGACAGTACTTCTCCATACCCCTGTGCGGGATGGCGCCAGCAAGGGGAAAGTGGAGAGGAATTTCCGGACACTGAAGGAGCGGTGGCTTTACGACCTGGATATCTCCCAGAGCCGGGGCCTGGAAGAATTCAACCGGGTGATGAGGAACATGAACAGGGATGCCACGATCCACCTGCTGAATGAATGCTATGACGCACCCATGCAGTTCATCGGCCGGAAGGTGGAGGTAAGGTTCCTGCTCGGGGATACACAAAGCACATACATCCTCTACGGCGGGCAGCACTACCCCTTGCGTCTGACAGACCGGGGATGGGGAAGGCCTACGCCCTGCGCTGCTTCATGAACAGCCTGAATCCAAACCAGTACCAGACGGCATATATCAGCCTCTCCACCATCAGCATGACGGAATTCTACCGGGAGTTCTGCATCCTCCCGGGGCCAGAGGCCTCCGGGAATAAAACGGGGATGTTCCGTGCCATCCGGGAGAGGATATACTATCTCTACCGGAAGAAGAAGCAGTCCATGGATACAGTGAGGGGAAAGCTAATAGACGCCTTATCCCGGTGGAAATGGGGAATTTAACTCCTTTCATATCATTCTTGCTTACAACCTTCATTCCGCCGTCCTTCTTCATGGTTCAGCCTCTGATCTCCTCGCAACGCACTCACAACATATATTAAGAGAAAACCACCCACTACCGCGATGTGGGATAGCATACGGCATCCGGAATCACCAAATCCTACCCTGAGCAGATTCTCTCTAAATATCATTAACCCCGGGATGAACATAAAATAGGAACCCATATATAGCAGCAAAAATCGCATAATGGGATCCTTTTTCAGCAAAACAACTCCCAATATCGCCACTGCCAACATTACATACCAATATCCTCCATAATACAGTAAGTTACTGATAAAGGTTTTCGCATTGTCAATAAACTTCTCCTTGTTCAGAATCCCCAGCAACAAGACTGACAAACCAATACATAAAAACATAATTCTATCTATATTATCGAATATTGGTTTCATCTTCTTACCCAAGATGCGGGATCCTATGCAGAGTATATAAACAAGCCATACGCTTGCCATCACCATCAATCCCTTGACCGGCGTCCAAAAGGGACTCTCCACTTGTCCGATCACGCATAAATAATACAAATAAATAGCAGTAAATATCAATCCCATTCTAAAACACAATTTTTCAATCTCTCTCTCCCTGTCATCATTTTGGAACAGCGCAAAGAGACATACAAGGTAGATTGCCAAGAACAATCCGCTCTCCACTCTCGCAATGCCGACGACAATCAAAAACAAATTACCTGTCTCAAAATACAGTTTTTCTCTTTTGTTATAATACAAAATATGCATACCTACCATAAAGGCAGCGAATAAACCAAGCGCCAAATTATTTAATTTCCAAAAAGTCTGCATGTAAAACATGGGATTCAATATGACAACAATGACTGTCCCCAATACAATCCATATTTTCGCACTTGTCGATCCATCCATTATGCTAAACCAGACCCATCCGATCGCCACCAAAAACATAATGGTCAATATCGGCTGTAATGAATAGTTTAATCCTACTCCAAACAAAGAGCTTCCCACCTCAAAAATAGGGGTTATCAAAGCATGCGAAGTAATATCTCCCAAAATTGCATTTAAATCTCCTGTGACAGCTCCCACTTTACCTAAATATGCATTATACACAGAATCCGCACTCAAAAGGACATAAGGGTTAATACAAAACCACAGTACGACTCCTCCCCATGTCAACAAACTAAACAATAACTTTATATCATGTTCCATATGAATCTGCACATCATCCGCACACCTTTTTAAAAGCTGATTTATCAAGATTGCCAAGGCATAGCTGATGGCCAGATAACTTAAGAGATTAACCGGTAAATGTGATACGATCAGAATAAATGTGGACAATATTTGATTGATAAAGCCAAAAGGAAGCGCGAACCATATAAACATATTGCCTATTCTTTTTAAAAATGCTCTGCCGGCAATACACCCGACAGATGCTATAAAAAGTACAAACAATATTTGCCGTATAATCATTTTATCTACAAGTCCACGTCCCGCAATACGTCTTAACGTTACATCATTGAATAACTGCATAACTACTTTTGTTCTTGCAAACACATCTAATTGTACTTCTTTATTCACAAAGTCTGCTTCAGTAAAAAGTCCGTCCGGTGCAACTATTATATTTCCATCCAGATCAGAAAACACTTTTACAAGAGAAGAACTCTCCCACAGTTCCCCTGTAATCATAAACAGCACATGCTCTTTTTCATCCGCATCCCACAAATAAATAGTCTGCCCGCTCAATTCAATATCTTCAATCCGTCTATTTAGTACTCCTATATCATCTTGTGTATATTCGATCAGGAGCAGGCAATACTCCTTCATTACACTTTCAGAGATTCTGTTATCGACAACCACTTCTTTGCCATCATACATGGCAAAAGCGCTATTCATCCAAAGTGAATACTTGTGGGAGTCTACCTCCTCTCCATTCTGCACATCCATTATAAAATAATCATAAAAAGAATACGCACTTTTAATGGAAGCCGATTCCCCATAATACATCGTTCGATATGAGTATCTCGCGCCAAGAACAAGAAGGGATATCATAATCCCCATAAGCATAAGCACTAAAATACTTTTCCTGTTTTTCGACCAGTTTTCCTTCATGTGCTAAGCTGTCTCCTTATCAATTGATATAGCCGATTCCTTCAGCACTGTAATCACTTATTTGCTCTTATACTTAATTAACTTTTTAACTGCTATAAGAAACTCCTCATATCTATCCTGATTTTTGTAATTCCGCTCAGTCTGCCAGGGAGCGCCTTTTATTTTTTCATATTCTTCTTGAGATATATCCAATTTCTTTAGCACATATTCCTCATCACTTTGGATATCCTCCTTTGCTGCGATTGGGTTCTCTATTTCCATTAATGCAGCATCTCTGTCCAGTTCCCCTCCGACAATCAAGCTTGATAAATGGTCTCTCCTCTTATCCCACCCATAACGCTGCGGCAGATAATTTTCCTGTAAAAATTTTGTCAATCTGGACTCATAATGTTTTCCGCCATAATAATTCCAGTCAAATTCCCTTTTTAAAACCTCCATTGCATTTTTTTTAGAATAGGAAGTATCATAATCCAAAAGATATACCGTCTCTAACTTCAAAATTCGAGGGTAATAGAAATGTTTGTCCCAAAAACCATAATGCGGAAATTTCCTGAAATTAATTTTCTTTCTCCCATGCTTTCGACACACATCTTTAATCAATCTAAAATCCGTTGTCGTACATTGCCATGCTGATGATAAAATACCTTCTGTTGCCAGGTTGCGACCATTCAAAATGTATTTAATATTATATTTTTTTGCCATATCATATACAGCGGCGACAAAAACATGATCCTGGGGCACATCCATATTAACCATTCCCGAAAACATAAATGCTCTCTGCACTTCCTTCATAGTATCCCAATCAACCACTACCGTGTGCAGATCGTACTGTAGTTTATCACAAATTTTCATGATATTCTGAACGGCAATTTCTGAATTCCATCCGGCATCTACATGCACCGCAAGTACCCTCAAACCATATTGATGCGCCAGATACGCCATATAAGAACTGTCAACTCCGCCGGATAAGCCCAGAATACAATCATATTTTTTACCACGGCCATGCTCCTTAACCTGTGTTATAACCTTCTCAAGCGCCTTCTCCAGTTCTTTCTTCTCTCTCCCGTACATACTTTTAAATGCGTCATCAAACTCATGGCAATAGTTACAAACTCCTTTTTCATCCAACACCAAATTAGGGTCGCTGCTTGTATCCATGATACATCTACTACATATTTTATATTCCTTTTGCATACTATCTGTTCTCCTTATAAATATTCATTTCAAAGAGTTTCTTCTCATCCGGATAATTTATCAATACCGCTTTCCTTTGTCCAAAGTAGACAAACATACTCCCTGCCGCCACGGCAGAAGCCTTCCCATCCTCCAACGCGCAGCGGATGTCCTCCACTCCCGCCGCGCCGCCGCACGCTATAATCGGTATGCTTAATTGTTCTGACAGACGGGCAATCATAGGAATATCAAACCCTTTCATTGTCCCATCCCTGTCGATGGAATAAAATAACACCTCTCCCACTCCCAACTCTTCTGCGTATTTACAAAGCTCAATTGGATCGTAGGATGTGCGTTTCGTCCCACCTCTGCTGTAACATCGGTAACCTTGCCAGCATTTTTTATAATCCACAGAGGCAATTACACTTTGACTTCCATATACCTCAACAATTTTGCGGATCAATTCCGGTGTTTCAATCAACGCTGTATTGATTACCACTTTCTCAAATCCAATATAAAAAATATCCTTGACCTGCTCAAAACTATTTATGCCTCCCCCATAACTCAGGGGCATAAATGCCTCCTCTGCCATCTGCTGCAGCAACGCCATATTGGGCGAAACCCCCCGCTTTGTGGCAGAAATGTCTAACACGCACAACTCATCCACATATTTCTCGTTAAAAATCTTGATCGCGTTAATGGGATCCCCCAGATAATTGGCATTTTTAAATTTTACAGTTTTTACAAGCTTTCCCTCGTCAATTAGCAGCGTGGGAATAATTCTTGGTCGAATTGCCATAAATCAGCACTCCTTTGCAAAGTTAGCCAGCAAGTTCATCCCATATATATGGCTTTTCTCCGGATGAAACTGCGTTCCATAAACATTTCCTCTCGCAACTGCCGCAGTAAATACAATTCCATAATCACAGGTCATCAATATGTCATCTTCATTCGAACACTCCGCATAATAGCTATGGACAAAATAGTATCTTTGGGCATCAGACAAATTGTGAACAATTGGGCAGTCTTCCTTTTTTATATGAACATAATCCCACCCCATATGTGGAACCTTATATTCTTTATCAACAGAAAACCTTTTACAAGAAAAATCCACTAACTTCAATCCTTCACAATCTCCCTCTTCGCTGTTCAGACCCAACATCTGCATCCCTAAACAAATTCCTAGAATAGGCACTTGCCTCTCCCTTACACATTCATGTATCAGGCTAAACAGATCATACTTTTTCAAGTTGCGTATACCCGCATCAAACGCCCCTACACCCGGCAATATCAACTTATCGGCACGCTTGATCTCTGTCCTGTCACGACTGACGATTACATCCTTTTCGCCTATCTTATGCAAAACATTCTTGATAGAGCCTATATTTCCCATATCATAGTCTATGATCACTATCATCTCAACTTCTCCACAGATTATCGTTTTTATTATAATTTACGGATAATGACCGCAGGATTACCGGCGATAACACAATGCCCTTCTGGGAAAGACTTGGTGACGACCGATCCCGCACCTACCGTCACTGCCCCCCCTAAAGTCACTCCCGGCAGTATCATACTGTTCATGCCTATCCAGCAATTTTCTCCGATAATAATATCCTTTGGCTCCAAATGTGTATCTGGGTTCGCCGGATCATGATTTGATGTAATTAACCCCACATTCGGTCCTATTGTACTGCCTTTCCCGATTACAATCCTTCCAAATGCCTGAAAATAAATTCCGTAGGACTGAAAAATGTTGATACATTCCGGATCGAAAACAATATGATCCGGAATAGGCGGACATGGTACTACAGAACATCTCGGAGAAACCGGCCATGGCACCTTGCGATTCACATTCAGTTTTTTACATCCTCTATAATCGTCAACCACCCATTTCCATCCTATGCTAAGCCATTTTCTATACCCCTTTTTCCCATATCCAAACCATGAGCTTTTTGTATATTTTCTATCATAATGTAAACAGATAATAATATTTGCAAGAACATAAATGTAAACGCCTTTGATTCCTTTCACTATTTTATTAAACATTTTTCTTTCCTTTCTTCTTAACACGCTTAAGCACACTTAAACAGGATGCCATCACACTTTTAAATTCATCTGTATTTTTATAAAGACACAGCCACAGTCCATTCACTCCAACAATACATATAACCAACCTTATTATCAGACCGCCTATGCCGCTACCGTGAATTTGAGCCAGCAAAGCGCTTATAGCAACTCCGGTACAAAATATTATACATAAAGAACGGAAATATAACAATATATATATCCATCCTTTTTTATTATAAATGTTATGATATACAACTTTTGTAGTCAGTGGCAAAACAATCACCAACCGACTGATTATCGTTGCTCCCAAAATTCCAAGTATTCCCCACTTAAAGTATGCCGAAAACAATATCGATAAAAAAATATTCGATCCTGAAGATAAAATAGGAATAATCTTCCCTTGCCAGTAAAGTCCTGCCTCTGTTTGAAATTGACTCACAGCAGACATCAATCCATACACCAAAAAATTGATTACTATAATAAGAACCGTAAATGGCGACAGTTCATATGCGGATCCAACCCATATAACAATAAAGGGATTGAGCATTTCCCAGAGACAAATTGCACAAAAACCATACACCCAAAAATACATAAAATGTAAGGTCTCCATGAATTTTTCCTTCTTTTCCGTACTTTCTGTTGCGTTCAAATTCCCTATGCTGGCGCCGATTGAACTTGCAAATATCCTGATCAATCCATTTATTATTGAGACGATATATGCATAATTAGAATAAACGCCTTCTATCGCAACTCCGACAAAAGCAGAAATAATCAGATGATCTGTCGATTCATATATCACCGCACTAATTTTCGTAAAGCAAAGTGCAAAAACATTCTTTTTTATAGCATCTTTTTCTTCCTCTGGGATGGTCTCCTTCTTATAATCAGCTAAAAAAGCGTATCTCTTATCAACTTCTTTCGCCACCAAAATATTGGAGCATACATTGAACAGTAATCCTATTATCGTATACAGATAAAAAGATAAAACAGGATTATTTCTCAGCAGCAATAAAAAGGCAATTCTAACACCGGTTTTCACAATAGAACAACCTTGTTCATATACCGAAACCACATACGTTTTCTGATCAGCTTTCAGTAAGGTTGACTTATACGCAAAAAACCAATATGTTGTAACCGATTCCAACAGATATAAGAGATAAATATACCTTATGTTTACCAAATCGGTACTTCCTTTGATCAAATAAGGTAAAAAGGGAACCAGCATCAACCCTATCACTAAGATCAAAAAACCTATCGCTTTATATGCTTTTGCATAAAAACTCATAATCGCAGAGATCAATTTGCGATCATTTTGTGCCAGCGGCTTATATAAGCTATAAGCAATCGCCGTCCCGATTCCCAATTCAGATATTGATAAAATGGACAATATATTGCTAAACAACCCACTGATGCCCAAATATTCTTTGGAAAGAGTATAAATAAAAATGGTTCTGGCAAAAAAACTTAAAGCTATATTGATAATCTGACCGCTAATGCCCACTATGAAGTTTTTTGTTGAGTTTATCGTCCTGCTTTCCATCTACTCCTCTTTGTAAGCATCAATCAATTGGTTTACTTCAGTCAGTTCTTTCTTCAATCTCTCATCCCAGGTCCAAAAGTTTTCTGCAGCATATTTCTTTGCGCCATCCCCCAACCTTTTTGCATAATCCGGATCTTGAAACAATTCTAGCACCTTGTCCGGTATTTGATCCACCTCGTCTGTCGTAAGCAGTATGCCATTGACGTCATTTGTGATCACTTCCCTCGTATCTCCAACGTCAAGCGTTATAATAGGTTTTCCACATCGCATAGCCTCCATAAGCGGATTTCCGACATTTGACATATCATATAATGACAAAAAAATATCCGCCTTATTAATATAACTCCAAACCATGTCATGCGCCACTTCACCTGTAAAAATAATATGATCTATTATTTCTAATTCACATGCCAAATTTTCAAGATTATCCTTTTCCTCCCCATATCCAACAATGACTAACTTACATTGTGGATATTTTTTCACAATCTGTGCCAATGCCAAAATCGCTCTGTCAATCCTTTTCCAATTTGCCAATCTGGACAAAGTCATCAATATCTTGTCATCGCATCCAATTTTCTCTTCAAAATCTAAGTGAATATCATAATGTTTAGCTACATCAACCCCATTGCGCAAAAACAGGATTTTATCACTTTTATTACCAACCTTCTTGAGAGTTTCCTCTCCTCTTGTTCCGTCATTTGTCATTATAACCATATCTGATTTTGTCTTTAACGCATTGAAATGCGGATAATACCTTACCTTGTTTAAAACATTAACCGCCTTATCATACACGGCAGTTCCTTGGAATCTTGTCACAAAGGGAATTCCGTATTTTTTGCTTACTGCCGCTCCCGCAGATACAGTCCAGATTTCATATGAATATATTACACAACTCGCTAGATTCACTTTTTCCTTTTCCAAAAAGGCAGTTGCAAGCTTCGTATAGGCTCTTTTTAGTTTTATGCCTCTTAACACTCGAAAAAACCACCCCACCTTCCTTATGGAACACTCATTTTTATATGGAAGCGGAAACTCTGTGTATACATATTTTTCTCTATTTTCCAAGAAAATACTATCACTATAAGAATTGATAATATATATTTTCCATCCATCCTTATAATAGCTCTCAACTGTCTTCCAAAATGTCGGAGCGTTAGGCATCTTATAATCCGACAAATTTTGATATGTCAAAATAATAATTGTTTTCTCCATAAACAATATCATCCTTTCCTCAATTGTCCTTCAAATTCAATAAATCATCAATGACCTGTCTTGCCCTGTCAATCCAACGATTCCCTTCACATATTGTTTGTACAGCTCTTTCACGCATTTTCTCCCAAGTTATTTGATCAGAAAAAATGCTGCGGATTCCTTCTGCAAAATCTTCTACATCCTGCCGTGTGACAATACCCGCCTTATTTTCAGATATAATTTTTGACGTTTCAATCACATTTGTTGATACCACTGGCAATCCGTTTGCCAGATATTCAAATAACTTCACTGGTACAGCAAAATCATTATAGCCTCCCAACCGCGGTATGAGGGCAACGGACGCCTCGGTATATAACGGAAGTAAATCGTCCCCGGAAACATGGTGTATATCCAACCACGACAATTCCTTCGTTTTTTCTCGCCATGGTTGAATTTCGCTTTCCCTGCAGACAAGAATCAACTTATAAGTTTCTTCTTGATTCAGTATCTTAAACGCGTCTATCATCAAATCAAAACCATATTGCTTAGATATGCCCCCAACATAAATCGCCACTTTATGAAACGGATGCGTAATATCTTCTCTCAAGTCCGCCGCGGGAGGTAACAATTTCATGTTATCATAGCTAAAATATTTCGTCATTAATTCGCTGGGAAAATAGACAATATCCACTTTCCGCAATACTCTGTCCGTCCTTTTTTGCAGAATATCCAAATAAATATCTTTTAAAAGCCCAAATCGTCTCTTTTTACGACTCATATTGCGAAACTCTTTTTTTCTGTAACAATCTCTATAAAAATATCCCATAGGGACTTTCATCTTGTGTATTTGCTTAATCAGAGAGATATCCTTCTTAAAAAGAATAGGATACGTGCTGGACTCTATATAGCATATATCGGGTTTCGTTTGCTTTACTACATTTAAAATCCTATCGATTTCCAAACATCTTTTCGCCTTATCCTTAACGCCTTGTTCGCCTTGCAATAATATCACTTCCAAATCCAACGCCTTAAAGGCTTGGTACATTTTTTGCGGCCGCAACGAAGACCCACTATTTACTTCTTTCATGTCATCAAAAGTTATATATAATAATATCATACCATGTACATTCCCTTTTAATATATTCTACATTACACCATTTTTATGGAGCACATTTTTGTCTCTAAGATCAAACGATTGATATGACATCACATAGAAGCAAAATGTTATCAAGTATAAAAACGGATACACACTGGAAGCCAACAATGCTATGACATTATATCCGATCATCAACAATAAAGAAAGTAGATTTTCACAATTATAATGTTTCCATGCATTGAGCAATATTCCCAAAGAAAGCATGACTGTATTAATGCCAAATATAATACCTGCAACTACGCCGTAATCATATGCAATCTGTAAATATACATTATGAGCAGTGTTATAACCTATACTGAATTCTTCATTACTCGCAGAATGACCAGTCCAATTCAATTCCTTCAAAAACCCTTTCCATATATTAATTCTTTTGCCTGAATATATATTCAGATCCTTACCCTCACTTGACACTCTCTCGCCTATCCCTGTAATCATATACGAAAAAGAAACATCAAAAATACTTTGATGTCTGCGGTCCATAAGCTCCTCATATGCATTCAAACAAAATTTTTGTTGAATGGTATGCATAGCAATCCTATTAACACCCCAAAAAGCTGGGAAAAATACTACAGTAAGCAACACAATCATCATAAACCTCTTTAGGATTTCTTTCGGCGCATGACATAAAAATTCTTGTCGCAACTCCATAAATATCCATGCCGCAAATATTACTATCATTGACAACATTCCGGTTCGCGATCTGGTAAAAAACATGATATCACATTCGAGAGCAATAAATATATAATAACACCTCTTTTTTGTTTTGTTGACCATATATATGGTACATGATAAAAGCACAATAACATAAAACGCTGTAGCATTACAGTTATAAAAAAGTCCTGAATATTGGTGCTTTGTTATTGGCGCAAATAAAAGTGAAAGAACAAAAAACACTAAAAAGGAAGCAATAAAACCTTTTGACATACTTTCAAACAAAATACTTTTGTCTTCAAGTCTTCTTATCACAAACCACACGAAGGGAAAGATAAATAGCAATAAAAATGGTAATAATAAATTATCAATTCTATGTATCAGTGCAGACGCTATCATAAAAATCGACATCATAATCCAACAAGCGCATTGCATAATAGATACTTTATCATTTTTACCTTCTGCTGGCTTAAGTAACGCAATGATAACATATAATATCATACAACCGATTATAGTAATAATTGCATATCGCAATTCCCATCCCTTAACCACTTGATTTGACCATGATAAAATTGCAAGAAAGAAAAAACAGAAGCATAAGGTCTTTTTCTTTTTATCAGTTTCCATCTTACTTAAATCCATCACAAAAAACTTTACTAACCAAGACATGATATTTTGTAATTGTGTCATTTTATCTCCTTACCTTTCTATATTCCATCACAATCTGACTGGCAATCTTGCTGCCGGAAAATCTTTCTGTAATATCCGTTGCGATTCTTCTTGAGTCATACTTATGTCTATTCTGAATCATCTCAACCATCGCTTCATATAACTCAGTTTTATTATCAACCTCCACCAAGATTCCATTGCTATCATCAACAAAATCTTCCGGTCCGCCGCATTTAGTTGCAATGACCGGCAAACCGGATGCCATCGCTTCAATATATGCAACACCAAATGTCTCTGAGCTGGATGGTAGTATAAAACAATCCGATTTATCAAAAATATGTTTAATTGCTTCTCTTTTCTGTTGTCCTGCTAAAAATACCTTATCATCTATACCATGCTCTACAATTACCCTCTTAATCCTTTTCTTCTCCGATCCATCACCTACAATTATTAACTGAATCTTTGGAAACATCTTCACGACATCGGCAAATACCTCTACCAAAAACGCAATTCTTTTTAAGGGAATGAGCGAAGCCACACATGCAAATGTAAAACAATCTACACTTCTCTTTTTTTCCTCATATCGAAATATTTCCGTATCAACAATATTAGGCACTACCACCGAATTTCTTACACCAAACTGATCTGCTATACGTTTTGCCAAGGCAGTGCTCACACAAATAAGCTTGTCTGCTTCCCTATAGCAGCCTTTTCCCATCCTATATACCGCTTTCGTCAACACATCTTCTGAGATCTGTGAAGAGTGCTCTGTAATGATAATCGGTATACCTGTTTTTTTTAATTCCTTCACAGCATAATACCCATATTCTAAAAAATGTGCATGTATGATATCTGGATTCCCATATTTATTAACCAACACTTGATATTGCTTTCTCAATATTCTTCTCGCCACATACTCTTTTATGCGCTCCGGAACCCTGCCACAAGGAAAACTCGTATTATGAATCAAAACACCTTCCTTTTTCAGTTCATATGTTCCCAGTCTTCTTACTCTTCTTATTGACCTTATATCCAATGATAAGTAAAATACTTCATGTCCAGCTCTAGCCAACGCTGTCGCCTGATCAAACTCAAATATTCCGTATGGCTTTTTTCTTGACACTGGGTACCCTCTGGCTATTATTAGTATTTTCATTCATTTACATCTTCCTTTTGCTATTCAATAATCGCTTGATACCAATTTCATATTAAACTGGAATATAAATTTACTAATTTCTTGCTTTCTTCTTCCCAGTTCCATTTTTCCCTAATTAATCTTCTTCCATTCAGTCCCATATTTTTAGCTTTCTCTAAATCACTTGTCAATCTTGTAATTACATCTGCGATTTCTTCTACATTTGAAGGATCTACACAAATACCTGCACATTCCCTTTGCACAATCTGGTTATATGGAGAATCGGAAATGATTACAGGCAATCCCATAGACATATACTCATAGACTTTTGTAGGTAAATTATCCATTATGCTATATTGCCCTTTGTCAAGCAGAATACTCATACCTATTTGAGCCTTTTGATATACCTCACGCAACTCTGCCCAATCTAACTTCCCTTTATATTCTACATATTCCATTTCGGGCATAGCCATGATTTCTTGTTGAAACTCTTCTGTAGAAAACTCACCTGCCAGTACTAATTTTACCTTTGCTAATGCTGCTGCCTTAATCAAATTTCTGATGCCTCTTTGCTCTGAAAGTCCCCCCGCATAACATATCATCTTTTCTTTCTCAATATCTTGGTCATAACAATCATAAAATACGCTCATCAAAGGATAACCATTGATATATTCCACAAGTCTGGTTTTACCTTCTAACGGATTTATACCCGCAAAACTGCAGGGAATAATAGATGCATCTACATTTTTCAATAACCTTTTTTCAACTTGCTGATATATCTTAGAAATAAGAGGTCTAAATAGTACAGGTATATATTCTTTTTCTGCAATCTGCAAGGCATAGTTCTCATGGCTGTCAAAAATAACTAATTTTCCCATTCTTTTTAGCTTTCGCGCTATTAACAATAACTCAGGGTCGTGTAGGTGATAAACATCTGCAACGACATTTGCTGCAAGTTTAATCATTTTCCTATTCCCCAAAAGAATTCTCTTTATTCGAGAGCGGTACTTAATATGGGTAGAGTATATAGAAATACCCTCTTTTTTCTCATTTTCCAATTGATCATGAACAAGCAAATTTACCTCTAATCCCGCTTTATGCAAACTTTTGCACTCTTTTATAAAAATACGATCATCGTAACGATTGTGTGCACTTGTCACATGACAGATCTTCATATAGATTCTCCTACTTATAACCTAATATTTTTTTAACTCTTGGTTTCAGTATATCATAAAGCTGTCCCGACAAAGACTGTCTTCTCACCTCATAATTGACAATCAGATCTCCGCCAAAAGCTCTAAAGTAAGTCTCAATTCCTTCAATCATTGACCCTTCAAAATCAAAGGCATTGGAAACTTTTGCAGCAAATTGTATCCCTTCCCACAATATCAATGTCTGAGCGCCGCTCGAACGAAATTCCGGATTGCTGCCGGAGATGAGATAGTAACATACATTACGATCATATACAAAATAAGAGCAGGCATGCACATTGCCGTTTTCATCTATCGCGGATAACATTTTACCGGCTTTTCTTTCCTCACATTCTGACACAATTTCTTTAATCAATTCTTTGGAATAGGGATATTTGCGTTTTTGATGTTGAAATGTCAACTCCAGCATTTGGAATAGTCGATCGACATCAGTTTCCTCGCTGATCACTACTTTATTTTTGGCGCTCTTAATATTCTTCTTTACAATTTTCCCAAAATTCTGATATACCTTATCCATATCAGATAAATCACAAATCCGATAAGAATACGTTGGAACAATCGTAAAACCTTGCCATAAATAAGGCAACGCATAACTACAGCTATGATCTAATCGTATCCGAATATCCCTCGTCGGGGGGAGAAGAGCAAGTAACTGATTGATCACATCCTTCTGCTCGGCAAACTGCTTATTCCCTACAGTGTCGTTGTGATCGGGCATCCATATTCCCAAAGTCTGTGTCAATTTGGGCATTTGTATTTTATAACCCAATAAACCCTTTTTGTACATATAAGGCAATCTCGCCTTAACCTGTCCATTTTCCGTCACACAGACTTCCTTCCAGGAATCCCTTGCCACAATATCCAGCCACCAAGGTTGTTCAAATATACTATTTGCACATTCTGTTGTTTTCACATCCATCCCTGCGCTCCAATTCTTTTACGGCATCCTTAAAAGAAATAAATTCATAATTCTGTTCTTGCAGATATTGAATCAGCCAATCATACCATTCTTTCTCCTGCGGATAACATTTGGCATTGTAATAAAAATCATGGAAGAGAACCGTACAGTAGGGAAGTTCCTGCTCCTTAACTTTTTCAATTATCCTTATCGTATTTTCTTTACTTTGCTCTGCATCTCCGATATCCATAACATACCCATCCATCACATGTAAAGGAATTTCCCACATGTCATGTATTTTATAAGGGCCAACCATTTTGGTTCCCGTCTTATCAAATTCTGTAGAGTCAAACAAATAACCGATTTGTGCTAATTTTTCAAAGGTGCTTTCATCCTTTCTCACATAATGCATCCGGATTCCAACGGGAACCGCTCCCACGATTTTTTTAAATCGCGTATATTCTTCCTGCATCTTGGAATCTTCTGAAAACGCGATACCATGCACGCCGACATCATACCCCTGTGCACACACATATTGAATCATCTCTTCAGCGATCTTTGCGCCATAAGACATCCCTAGTCCCCTGCTCATACCAAAGAAAAAGGTGGACGGAATATAGTGTTCTTTGTCAAACTGCAGCACTTCCGCTGTCCGATTCCATTTTTTCTGAAAAGGAAAAATCACCCTCGCCAGAAATACTTTAAAATTGATTTGTCGCCTACATAAATAGATCAAGCTTCTCACCCACAACTTTGGTATGATGAGATCGTGTCTCCAATGCTCTGTCGAATATAAATGGTCTACATCATGGGATATGATTATTTTCACTGTGTGCTCCCCTCAAACTCTCCCATCATATCAATGCTGGCAAACCCTTCCAGAGGCAGTTTTACAGGCATCCCTTCCTTCTGGCTCTTGTAAACTGCCAATACCAATTCCAGAGCATTTCTCCCCGCCTGTGCATCTACATAGGGTTTCCTGTCACTGTGGATGGCGTCGATCACATCGGCAAACAGACTCGTATGTCCGTTCCCATATACATTACTGGTTGCTTCCTGTAGTCCTCTATTTTTTTCATCGTCAACCGCTTCATCAGCAAAATCCCACACATCAATATTATTGGTGGATTTGCCGCCGATCTTAACAGTCCCCTTTTCGCCGAATACATATAGGGTTTCTTCCAAATTCCGCGGATATACATTCGTAGTGCCTTCGATCGTCGCAATAGCGCCGTTCTTAAATTTCACCACAGCCATTCCAATATCTTCCGCCTCCAGATAGTGATGGAACTGCTGTCTCGTCTGACCATATACTTCCTCTACTTCGTCTCCAAACGTCCAACGCAAAAGGTCGATTCCATGGATACACTGATTCATCAATGCCCCTCCATCCTGCGCCCACGTCCCCCTCCAGGGAGCCTGCGTATAATAGTCCTGATTGCGATTCCAGCGCACGTGTATAGATCCATGGGAAAGTTTTCCAAATCTCCCTGCCTCCAACGCTTTTCGCATTTCCTGCACGGCAAGATTAAATCGATTCTGATGGCATGCGGATACCTTTACCTGTTTTTCCTCCGCAAGTTTAATGATTCTGTCTGCGTCCTGCAAAGACATTGCCATGGGTTTTTCGATAATTACATGAATACCTTCATCAATACAATAGAGCGCGATCTCCGCGTGAAGTCCGCTCTCCGTTGCAATGCTGACAAGCTCCAGTTGATTTTCCCGGATCATTTTCTTGTAATCCGTGTATCGTTTGATCGTTGTATCGTTTTCAATTCCATGCTTTGTCAGCACAGCCTCCATATGTTCCGGAATGACGTCGCATACCGCCACAATTTCCAATTTATTATTCACCGCCGCCTTAATATGATTGGTGGAAATCCTCCCACAACCAATCAATGCATATTTCATTAATCCTACCTCCTAGCGTTCCTCTATCTTTTTCAATGCATCGACAATTTTTTGTGCGGCATGTCCATCGCCAAACGGCACATAATCTTCCGCCACATATTGCTCTCGCTGCAACTTGTCTAATATTTCCTCCGCAATAGGCGCTGACAACTCATTTCGACCATCTATCATCGTCTCAGGCCATACTACAAAATCAAGAACGGTTACACACTTCTTCTTTGCAAAAAAAGCTTCCCGCTGCAAACCACCTGAGTCCGTAACCACTTTAACTGCATGATTTACCAGACATATACTCTCCAAATACCCCACCGGCTGTGTCAATATAATGTTTTTGAAACCAAATTGTCCCTTTAATTTCTCTGCTCTTATCTTATTGCGCGGATGCACCGGATATATTACAGGAAAATCCAACTGTTCCATAGCTTTAAATATTTCTAACAAATTCTCATCCTTAGCGGTATTTTCTTCCCGATGACAGGTTAAATAATAAAAGTGGTCAGGCGGTGTCATCTTTTCACCTGATAACCGTGTAAGCTCCATGTCCTCAAGCTTTACTTTCCCGCTATATTCCAAGAAAGCATCATACATGGGATCCCCGACCATTTCACTCCTGTCGGTAAGACCCTCCTTTTTCAAGTTGTCCATGCCGCTCTGCGTGCTTGCCATCAATACGGTTGAGATATGATCCGTACAGATTCTATTGATTTCTTCCGGATTGGTACGACAGTGAGTCCTTGCTCCCGCCTCCACATGGCACACCGGAATATGTAACTTTGCCGCCGCAAGCGCAGCGGCCAGCGTCGAGTTGGTGTCCCCGTACACTAACAGACAATCCGGTTTTTCCTTGATCAGCGCATCTTCTATTGCCACCATCATCCTGCCTGTCATCTCCGCATGAGTTCCGCCTGAGATTCCAAGATTATAATCCGGTTGGGGAATATCCAATTCCTCAAAAAACTGTTCGGACATATTATAATCATAATGCTGGCCTGTATGCACCAATATTTCCGTGTGTTCTTTTCTTAAAATATGCGAAACTACTGCTGCCTTGATAAACTGTGGCCTGGCACCAACTACTGTAACTATTTTCATATCCATGCCTTCCTGTCCGCTTTTGGGTCTCCAATCGCCGGTTTGAATATCATTCTTTTTATAAAATCTCTATATTATCATGGTTCTGCAAATTCTTGGTGACATTCTTGGTGTCGAAGATTATCTTCGCGTTCTTCTGCACCATCTCATAATCCACATTTGTATGGGCGGTAGTAATCATCACCAGATCATAACCAGCGACAATTTCCGGCGATATCTCCTTTAACCCCGTAACGGTTTGACCATTTTCACGATATGATGCCACCCAAGGGTCATAAAAATCGACCTCCGCCCCTACCTTATGAAGCTCATCGATCACATGGATGGCAGGACTTTCACGGTAGTCATCAATATCCTGCTTGTAAGCAACTCCCAACACCAATACTTTAGCGCCATTGATGGCCTTTTTGTGTCTGTTTAAGATATGCATAGCGCGGTCTACGCAATAAGCCGGCTGTCCATCGTTGATAACCATGCTGTTTTCAATGAGCGTGGTATGAAATCCATACTCTCTCGCCTTCCAAGTCAGATAATAGGGGTCCAATGGGATACAATGTCCGCCCAGACCGGGGCCGGGATAAAATGCCTGAAAACCATAAGGCTTTGTCTTGGCCGCATCGATTACCTCCCAGATCGAGATACCCATCTCATGGCACAGTCTTCCCAATTCATTGATCAACCCGATATTGATATTTCGATACGTGTTTTCCAGTATTTTTTCCATCTCGGCAATGGCAGGACTGGAAACCGTATAGATCTCTCCCTCCAACACGGCGGAATACATGGCGGAAATAACCTCTGCGGCATCCTTGCCCACACCGCCCACCACCTTGGGCGTATTCTTTGTCTTGTAAATCAAGTTGCCCGGATCTACACGTTCCGGTGAAAACCCCAGATAAAAATCCTCTCCACACTTCAAACCGGAACCTTTTTCCAAAATCGGTTTCACAAGCTCCTCGGTCGTACCGGGATAAGTAGTGCTTTCCAGTACCACCATCGTGTTGGGAGAGAGATGTTTCGAGATCGCCTCCGCGGAAGATTTCACATAACTGATATCCGGCTCCTGATGAATATCCAAAGGCGTCGGAACACAAATTGCGATAAAGTCAACGTCCTTAATAAAAGTAAAATCTGTAGTCGCAGACAATGTGCCTTTTTTGACAAGCTCTGCCAACTCTTTGTCCACCACATCCCCAATATAATTATGTCCCTGGTTGACCAGCTCTACCTTTTGACTCTGTACATCAAAACCAATGGTCTTAAAGCCAGCTTTCGCCTTCTCAACCGCCAGCGGAAGTCCCACATAACCAAGTCCGACTACCCCGCACACGATCTCTTTTTTTGAAATTTTGTCAAGCAATAACTGTTTCATACTGATACGCTCCTTCTATTTATTATCATGGTACTTCTCAACAATATCTCCCTGTTCACTCACCCTGCCGATCACTCTAGCCGGCACCCCGGCCATCAATGCATAATCGGGAACATCCTTTGTCACCACCGCGCCTGCCGCTATCATAGCATATCTGCCAATGGTATGTCCACATACGATTGTCGCGTTCGCGCCGATGGACGCACCCTCTTTCACCAATGTTTTTTTATAATTCTGCCGTCCTTTGGGGAATCTTGCCCGGGGCGTCATGTCATTTGTAAACACACAGGAAGGCCCGCAAAACACACCGTCTTCCAGCTCAACGCCCTCATATATGGATACGTTATTTTGAATTTTTACATCGTTTCCTATGATCACATTGTTTGCGATATTCACATTTTGTCCTAAAGAACACCCTTTTCCAATTTTGGAACCCTTTTGTATATGGCAAAAATACCATATTTTCGTCCCTTCACCGATTTCTACCTCATCATCCACATAACTGCTCTCATGTACAAAATATTCCTCCATATATACTGCCTGCTTTCTTCATTATTAATTATTTATATCTCATTTTTTGTCGGTAAAAAGTTCTGTAAATTGTTCTGCAATTATCTTATAATTATAGTGTTCTATGACAGCCGCTTTCCCGTTGCTACCCATTCTCGCCTTCTCTTCATCCGCAGCTTTCAACAAACAATAGATACCCTCTACCAATGCCTCTACATTCCCCGGCTCCACATCGATTCCACATTGATATTGTCTGACATAATTGTTGGGTGCATTCAATGCATACAAAAGGGGTTTGCCCCCCATCATAGAATCATACACTTTATTTAATGCCATTCCAAACCTATATAACGGTGAATCCATCAAACCTATATAGATACAATCAAAAAGATCGACCAAACAGGGAACGCTAAGCTTTGGCACGGGCGGCAGAAAGCATATATTCTCCAAACGCTCTCTCTTTGCCCTTTCCTGTAATTTCTCTTTTTCCACGCCGCTGCCTACCAACACAAATTGCACAGCTTTGTCTTCTTTTAAAACTTTCGCGGCATCGACAAGAATGTCCAAGGCATTGCTTAAAGCATGACCTCCAAAATAACCCACAATGAATTTACCCTCTCTTCGATATCGCTCGATAGTCTCTCTGTGTTCCTCCGGAAGCTCTTCAGGGTGCTCCCAATCTTCTAAGACAATTCCATTTGTGATATGACGGAATTTTTCTTCCCGCATGCCATGCTTCATCATATACTCTTTGGCATACGGGAGCAGGGAAACGACGAAATCCGAATGTTTGTAAGCCGAATTTTCTCCCATCTGCATCATCATCACAAACGGATTATATTTTGACATACCGCCCAACTCTATTAAAGTCAGCGGCCACAGATCATGTACCTCGTGAATCAGCTTGGCATGGGCATACTTGGCTATTTTCTGAGAAGCATAGGTGTCAATCGGGTAGGTGGAAGAAGATATCACGACATCCGGCTTGAGTTCCCTTGCTATCCTTTTTGCATGTAGCCAAAGTTTCCGGACAAATCTCATCATGGTCAACGCTCTCTTGACGCCGTTTCCTTCGTAAACGCCTGTCTTGATCCAATGATATGTCAATCCCTCTATGTCTTCCTTTTGAAAATCCCTCTCCACTATAGGATTCTTTTTTCGCAGATGGGAATAGTCTCCCGCAATGATGTCTACCTTATGGCCTGCTTTCAGCCACTCCCTTCCCAAATAGTAAGGTCTGAATTCCATTCCCATATCAACAGATCCCGCGTAATGATTGACTATTAATATATTCATTCCCTATGTCTCTTTTCTTGTTTGCTTGTTGACCAACGTTCTATCATTGTTTGCGCAAGCCTCTGTTTCTCCCTATACTGGCTCTCTGTCACACGGCCATTTCGCAATAAATAATCTCCATAATCCTCCGCGGTAGCCATGCCTTCCATATTAATGCCATCCTTTCTTAAGACATTGCCTACCGTCTTCCATAAAATGGCAATATCATGCAGAAAACTGATGTCATCAATATAACGTATATCAAAATCTAATTTTTCTTCCCAAGTGATGCCATTCCTGCCATTGACCTGTGCCAAACCGGTCAAACCCTGTCTGACTTCATGTCTCCTTCGCTGTGCAGGCGTCATAAAGACCATATCCCGAACCAATTGCGGCCTGGGTCCCACGATACTCATATCACCCTTCAAAATATTGAATAATTCCGGCAGCTCGTCCAAACTGGTACTCCGCAGTTTTTTCCCAAACTTTGTGAGCCTGATTTCATCCGGAAGCAGCTTTCCGTCAGCATCCTTTTCATTTGTCATAGAACGAAACTTATAGATATGAAATATTTTCTCATCCTTACCGGGTCTCGGCTGTGTGAAAATAATGGGACTCCCCAGCTTTATCCTAATTAAAACGGCAACGACCAACATCAACGGACTGAGAATGATCAGAGCGGTCAGCGTCAGCACAAAATCAAGCAATCTCTTCATATACTTTTCATACATTCCCGCCTTGTGCCCTGACATTATGACTTCCTTTCATCAAAAACAAGATCTTATGATCTCCATAACTGTTTCTTGTACTTCCACAGTCATCTTAATGTCGCTGGGAAGGCACAATCCTCTGGCAAAGATATCAGCTCCCACATCCATCCCGTCCGCCGCGGAGACGAACTTTCGATCTTGATACAACGGCTGCATATGCATAGGTTTCCAAATGGGCCTTGATTCCACATTATAGTCTTCTAATCTTTCTCGAATGACATCCGGTGTGACGCTGCATCCCTCATCGATCAGCATACAGCTCAGCCAGAAGTTGGGCTTTGTATATGCAAGATAAGGGTTCATAGTGATGGGCAGTTCCTTTAATCCTTCCTGATATCTCCTATAAATACCCTCTTTTAAAGCTTTATGTTCCTCCAAATGAAGCAGTTGCCCTCTTCCAATTCCCGCCAGTATATTGGACATGCGATAATTATATCCAAGTTCCTCATGTTGATACCATGGAAAATTCTCTCGCGCCTGCGTTGACCAGAAACGCGCCTTTTCAGCGGCTTCCTTTTCATCCGTCAAAAGCATCCCCCCGCCGGAGGTGGTAATGATTTTATTTCCATTGAAGCTAATTACATTATATTTCCCAAAAGTGCCTGTCTGTACGCCCCTAAACTCAGCGCCCAAAGATTCCGCCGCATCTTCAATCAAGATTGCTCCATGGTCATCACATATCGCTCTGATCTCATCCAATTTTGCAGGCGTTCCGTAAAGATTTGCGACAATCACCACCTTTGTATCCGGATAAAAAGAAAACGCTCTTTTCAGCGCGACAGGATCCATATTCCATGTATCCCGCTCGCTGTCTATAAACACCGGCTCGCCTTTCTCATAGGAGACAGGGTTGACTGTCGCGGCAAATGTCATATCCGAGCAGAATACCTTGTCCCCCTGCCGAACCCTCGCCAGTTTGACCGCTAAATGCAGCGCGGCAGTCCCCGCGGAAAGCGCGACAGCGTTTTTGCATCCTACATACTGACAGATACCCGCTTCTAACTCTGTCAAATTGGCGCCTACAGTAGAAACCCAGTTTGCATCAAAAGCCTCATTTATATATTCTTGCTCTTCCTCATGCATTGTCGGAGAAGCCAGCCATACTCTGTCCTCATACTTTTGAAATTCCATTTTCTCTATGTCCCTCTCGGCATTTTTGCCTTTCCTATGATTGCTATATTAGTCCAAATCTGACAATCTTAATAATTCTATCACGGTTTTTCCGATATTGCAACGGATTTGTATGTGGGCACAATCTCTTTGATGATCTCCCTCACATCCTCCTCCTCATCCAACGAGGCCGCCTCCAATCGTTCCAGTTGCTTCTCAAACTCCTCTTCATCATACTCGATGGGTCTGCCAATATAAATCATTTTGTTGGCAGTCTCCCGCAATCCCTCCTCATTCATCAAAAGCTCTTCATACATCTTCTCTCCGGGCCGCAGTCCTACAAACTCGATCTTGATATCCTCCCCCACGCGATAACCGGACAGCTTGATCAGGTTTTCCGCCAGATCCACTATTTTCATGGGCTCGCCCATATCCAACACAAAGATCTCTCCGCCCTTGGCGTAAGCTCCCGCCTGCAATACCAGAGATACCGCCTCCGGTATCGTCATAAAATAACGCACGATATCAGGACTGGTCACCGTCACAGGCCCCCCTTGGGCAATCTGTTTCTTAAACAGCGGGATCACACTGCCGTTGCTCCCCAACACATTGCCAAAACGCACAGCCACATATTCTGTCCGAGATTTCCGGTTTAGATTTTGTATGATCATCTCGCAGATACGCTTGCTGGCGCCCATGACATTGGTGGGATTGACTGCCTTGTCCGTGGAGATCAATACAAAACGCTTGGTTCCATACCGATCCGCCGCAGTGGCAGTCTTCAGTGTGCCAAACACATTATTCTTGATCGCCTCATTGGGACTATCCTCCATCAGCGGCACATGTTTGTGGGCTGCCGCATGATATACGATCTCCGGACGATACTTTTTAAAAATCCCATTTATTCTGGCAGTATTGCGCACAGACCCGATCAGCGCCACCATATCTAATTGAGGATAATCCCGTTTTAGTTCCTGCTGAATCTCATAGACATTATTCTCATAAATATCCAATATGATCAATTGCTTTGGATTGTGAGCAGCAATTTGACGGCACAGTTCGCTGCCGATAGAACCGCCTCCTCCGGTGACTAAGATCACCTTGCCCCTAACGTAGCCAATGATCTCGTCCACATTGACTTCAATCGTCTCTCTCCCCAACAGATCCTCAATCTGTACTTCTCTCAGGTGAGACACACTGACGTCGCCATTGATGATCTGATACATGCCCGGCAGGATTCTCATCCGGCACCCTGTCTCTTTACAAATTTCCAAAATCGGCCGCAGCTCCTGTTGATTCGCAGAAGGAATGGCAATGATGATCTCGTCGATCGCATATTCTTCTACTTTATCTTGTATGGAATCTCTGCCCCCCACAATAGGCACACCCCGCAAATATTTACCATGACATCCGGGGTTGTCGTCAATCACACATGCCACATGCATACTTAAATAATTACTGCTCTCTATTTCCTTCATAATGGAATTCCCTGCAGCGCCCGCACCAATGATCATGCAGTTACTTTGACTCTCTCTGTCCCCCAGCCGCCTCTTTTGCAGTACTCGTAAAATACGATAACTAAACCGTACCCCGCATGTAAATATTAACAAAAAAAGGCCGTATGCAAAAGGAAAACTCATAGGCAATCGTTTGCCCATGATCAAGCACAGAACTGGTTGCAAAGCTGCACACAAAAATACTGCAACCCCGTTATTGATCAATTCTGTGTCAGAAGCATAACGCCATACACTGTTGTACAACCTAAAAATATGAAACAACAGCAATGTAATGATTACATTGAGCGGGTAAATTGCTAAGATTGCTTCCCAAAATATCCGGTTCACATCCATAAATTTAAAATCATATCTCACATACAGGCTCAGCACCGCAGATAATAATATGGACAAAAGATCCGCTACCACCAACAATGCGATCCTCGTGATGGGCACCTGCAAGATACCTACTTTTTTTTCATTTAACTTTTCCATAACTTTCTAACCTATTCTAAAGACAGGATCCATTTCCTTTCTATAATGTACCACTTCCTCTATAGAATGTCAAAATCTTACGACATTTTATGAATCCGGCTGTGTATTTTTCTGGCCGTCCTGGGCGCTATAGAAAAAATAGTCTGGTATATTTTATTTTTGCCGGTGAGATAGGGATTGCGCATCCCCCCGAACCACATCCGGCGCAGTCCGCTCACAACGGCGCGGTATTGCCTGTTATCCCTTCGCATCTGGCTGACAGGGATATGCAGCAGATATTCCAGTCGTTGAAACACGCCAAATCGCAACGCCTCCTTCTCGAGCGCAGGGTATCGCTCCTCCACAATCGCTTTCACCCGATCAGCATTGTCCACACAATCCCCGTAAACCCGAGAAAAATTCTCTCTGTCCGCCTTGCGCGAATTGCTTCCTATCCGGTAAAACACATGATAAGACTGCTCGGGCAAAGATACGAGCTTCCCGATCCGGGGCAGCATCCTCACCAGCAGCTCAAAATCCTCATTGAGTCTCCCCTCTGGAAAATTTTGCCCCAAAAACAACTCCCGATGCAACAATTTGGTGCAAAAAGAGCAATCTCCCCGATGTAATAAAAGTTCTCTCAAGAACGCCTGACTCTCATAACACAGCGCTTCTTCGGGCGGTTCGCAGATATTGGGAAGCAGATTCCCCTGCGGGTCGATCTCATCCCTGCCGACCTGCGCCGCCTTCACACGATATTCACAGATTCCCCGATACAGACGCTCGTACATATCCGGTTCCACATAGTCGTCGCTGTCCACAAAACCCAAATACTGGCCTCTCGCCTGAGAGATCCCCAGATTGCGCGCCGAGGAAGAACCTCCGTTTTCCTTGTGAAACACGCGTATCCTCGCATCTTCCGCCCCCAGGCTGTCGCAAAGCTCCCCTGTGCCGTCCGTGGAACCGTCATCCACCAACAGCACCTCCAGATTCTCATATGTCTGAGCCGTGATGGAGCGCACACATCTGGGCAGATACTCTATGATATTGTACACCGGAACGATGACGCTGATAAGTGGCGCTTCCTCCGGCAGCGATCGCATGACGCTTGGCCCTTCCACGGTTGCTCCTCCTTCTCACTCCCTGCACAGTCTCGACAACATTTTTCTCTCTGACACCACGGGCGCCGGCATACAGGGATATGGTTTTCCCACTTCCCATCTGGGCTGCCTGCCCGCCTGCCATGTGCCGCACAACTTTATCAGTTTCTCTGCCGCATACTCGGCGTTCCAGGTCTCTGTGATAGTCCGATAGGCATTGCGCCCCAGCTCCTCACACAGTGCAGGATCCCGAAGCAGTCTTTCCACTGCCTCAAACAGCATGTTACTGTCGCCGTCTTGATAGATCAGACCGTTTTCCCCCTGTCTCACCAGATAAGGAACCGCGCCGATCATATGATCCGCAACCAGAGCGCATCCGCTGTTCATAGCCTCGTTGGCCACAGCGCCCCATCCTTCCTGTCGGTCGCTGGTGAACAGATAAATGTCCGCGCGCTCCATATATTCCCGCACCTGGTCGGGTGTCCGATATCCCAGCATACTGACACAGTTTTCCAACGACAGTTCCCGCAGCATGGTATGCATCTGCTCTTCCATGTCTCCGCCTCCTATGACATCCAGATGAAAGGTATATCCCTTGTCCCGCAGATAGGCAGCCGTCTGCAATACCAGTTCCGGATGTTTCCAATCGATCATGCGCCCCGCCCAGAGAAGATAGGGAAGCTTTTTTTCGCGATTCTCCCCACAGGAATACCCTTTTTGCCCCATAAGCGCATCAATCTCGTACTCTCTGGTTGCCGGAAAATAACCCCAGCAGAACATTTTGTCCGGATAAGCGCGCACCAGATGAAAATCCGAGGGCACATAGCCTCCCGCGCAGAGCAGATATACGGGAGCTTTGCGATATCTGGTATGATCATGGAATTTCTTGATCAGGCCCCTTGGCGAGACCGCCTTCCACTGGCCTGTTTTGTACAGTCTCTCGCTGATACGCACAAGCAATTTCCCCTGTTTTAATCGTTCCTCCACATAACATTCCTCGTCGCAGCCGCCAAACAGCACCACCTCGCTGTCCGAGATCAGGCTTTGGCAAAGCGCCTCCCCCTCATAATAACAGCGCACATACGCAGGAAGTTCTCCATTCTGCCAGCCCATGCGGACGCGCTCCTCCTCCATGGGCTGCGTCTGAATAAACGTAAAGCTGCCGCCCTCTTTTGCCAAAAGACGACACATGGCATTGCAAAAAGGAATCTGATGATGATTGATGTAATTCGACACAAATACGACCCTCATACCTTAGCTCCTTCTGCAATGCTTTGATATATTTCAAGCAATCTTTTATAGTTTCTCTCCTGGTCATACGTATTTCGGGCATGTATTCTCGCCCGTTCACAGAAGATATCCGTCGTCTCCTCATTCTCCCACACAGCGGATATAGATGCGGCAATCTTCCCGGCCTGCTCTTCAAGAGAACTCTGTCTATTTTCATCACACTTGTTATCATATTCGATCTGATCGCATCGAAAACCTTCATATAAGATACCGTCGTCGTCATCTGTAAACAGACTCGGGATCCCACCCACATCTGCCGCCACGCAGGGGACGCCCAAAAGCATCGCCTCCCCCAGGGAATTGGGAGAATTTTCATTGGCCGAGCAACATAAGAACAGACCGCACTCCAGATAAGTCTGCTTCATTTCCTCCGCGGTCAACATTCCGAGAAACCGAACCCGCCCCTGAAGTCCGCCTGTTTTGATCAACTGCCTCAGATAGGTTCCATAGGCCGATATCTTCACACGATCCTTCCAGGTCTTGTCTCGCACCAGACTGTTGCCCGCCACCCAGATTTCCAAATCCGGATATTCTTGAAGCAGTTTGGGCGCCGCCGCCAACAAATAATGCAGTCCTTTCAGGGGATAATCCGCCTGACTGACGAAAATGACGTGAGGCCGGCAATTTTCTCTCTTCCATCTCCCCTCATAGAAACAGGAGCGCATTGTCTCATTCAACTGAAAATATCTGACATGATCGTTCCATTTTTGAGCATAGTACCGATCGAAAGCGGTTCTTCCAGCCACATTTCCCGTCAAATGCAGGATCTCCCGCTCACGCTCTCCCCGAATTGCATATTTGCGCTGCTGTCTGCGCAGATCGTCCCGCTTTATCCAGTCCCGCAAGGTCACTTTCCTCTGTATCTCACAGGGCAGATCGGCCATGTATGCCTGTGCGATCACCGTGCAGATTCCCTGGATCCCCACCAGTAATCGTCTTGAATCTTTCATGCATCTTGCCGCAGCCAAAGTGTGTCCATACTCTGTTCCAAAACAATGAACCACATCCGGCTGCACTTTCTCCACAATGCGCCGGATCCGCTCCTCCAACCCGCTGTCATACAACTCCGCATGAACGACATCCTCATAAAAGCCATGATAATATAACGCGTGATTTTTTATTTTGACATTTCCCTCGCAGGCATCCGCCTTTTGGCACACGGGAAACGCCACGTGCAGCTCGATCTCATTCTCTTTCTGCCTGTCCAAAAGGATTGCGGACAGGCTGCTGACCCATCCCTCCTTGCTGCTGCTCTCAAGTCCCAGATGTTCTGCCACCGAAGGCAGCATGATATTACAGATCCACAATATACGCATATAAAACCTCCCGACAGAGTTCCAGATCTTTACTCTGATCAGTTTTTGTTTTGATTCTTACTTCAATTAAAGATCCAATTACGGTACGGCAGCAGCCGCACATCCACCGCGTACATTTCTCTGAGCATAAATGCAAAATATAATGTGAACGCCCCGACCACACCAATGTAACACAGCTTGCGAAACCACCCTTTCTCCATATCCGCCAACAGACGAGGGAGCAAAAAGATCTGAGAGGCGATCATATAATATGCCACCCTTGACACCTGGGGAATAAAGGAACCACAACAGCACACCGCCAATCCCGCCAGATTCAGGAAAAAATAAAACCGACTGCAGATATCTTCCCTGAGACTGCGCCGATAGCAGATCAGACATAAGATCAGCACCGCCCCACACTTCAACAAATTCATATAGGGAATCTGTCCGTTGTCAAACTCAGACCCCTCATATCCCGGATAAAAGAAAAACACGATCCTGCGATACACATCCTGTCCAAAGAGCAGACTTAAGACAAGAATCCCCCCCATCACATAATGCCATTTTTTCAATCGGATCACAGCCAGCCACTTTGCCGCCAGATAGATCGGAATGACCAACAGGATCGTCTTATGGAACGCCGTCCCCGCCAGTACCCAGAGAATAAACTTGGCGTACTCTCCCCGCAGCACATATTTCATGGCGTACAGCGCTATCGCCAGCGCCAGATAATAGCGCACCGTATTGAGACTGTTAAAATAATATCCTCCCGTCAGCAGCAGAAACAGAGAAAAGACATACCTGTCCCCCTGATCATGGAGCGCCAACATGAAAAACAGGACAGTCAAAAAGGAAAACAGCGCAAAAATAGGCAAATAATTGTCGTATCCGAACAGATTCTGCATCCCTTTGACGATCCAGTTGAACCCAAACTCGGAGGCAACATATCTCTCCTGGGCGATCAGACGAAAATTAAACCGATACGGCCAATAATCGTTTCCCACCGCGATACGGCAGGCGGAAACCCCCGTAAGCAGACAGAATATGGCGGTCTCCGCCACAAAATTTCTCGCCTGTTGCCTACAGATTCCCCGATATACGCCGGCCCTGCGCCCTCCCGCCAGCCGTCCGGCCACATAGTCTCGGTTATCCACACAAAAGGCGAACAAGATCGTCACGATCGTCAGTATGATATAAACCAAAGCGCTCTTTTCCATCTACACTCCCTCTCTGCCAATGCGGATACCGTCCCTCATCCACCGATACGCCTGTCCCACTCCGACCTCTAAGCACATCCGCTTTCGATGGGCCAGCAGAAAACGGAGAGCCATTCCTTTTGCCAACCTTCCATACAGATAATGATAGAGCACTCCTCTGTCAGAGAAAAATTTCCTGTCATATCCCTCAAACCAGGTAGATCTTCCGGCTCGTTCTTTGCCGATGGTGACCGGCGCCGTATAGACCTGATATCCCTTTGACATAAATTCTTTCAAGAATAAACTGTCTTCGCCGTTTCCGTACTTGGCGCCGCCTCCGAAAAGAAGAGAAAAGGTCACCCCCGAGGCGAGCAGGCTGCTGCGCTTCACAGCAAAACTCACAGCTCCATAACGTCCACAGTTATACCAATGAACCCGCCTGCGCTCTGTTATGTGATAGGTTCGCCTCTCCTCCTCCACCGTAATATTAAACAAAATCATATCTGCTCTGGGATTGCGGGCAAATTCCGCTTCTATTGCCTCCGCATATCCCTTTTCGTACACAATGTCCTCATCTGAAAAAAGGCAGATATCGCTATCTGCTCTCATAATCGCCTCATTGCGGCTCCTGCCCACCCCTCTGTCAGGAAAGGAAAAAAAGCGGATTCTATGCCCCCTGTGCTCCATCTCTTCCATGCCGAGATGGTCGCACTGGTTGATAATAACCGCATCGGACTCCAGATTCATCTGTGATACGATCTGTTCCAAGCTGCTGCTCATCACAGACGCCAGAACTTGTACACTCATAACTCCTCCTCCGAGGCCCTGCGCCACGGCATCAGGTAATAACTGCGAAGCAGCCACTCATCCGGCTCCCAGAGAAGCGCTCCCGCAACCGAAAGCTCCTGTTCCGTCAGATATTCCAACACACGCTCCAACGGCTTGCCCACGTGATTTCCCGCTCGAACCACCAATAAGATACCGTCCATCTCCCGCATAACCTTGCCGCCCTCCGCACAGAGCAAAGGCGCGGGCACGGGAACCCATTGTTTCGCCTCCGACGCTCCCCCTTCTGTACAGTCCGCAATCTTCTGACATACTTCTGTCGGATCGATATTGTCCTCCACAGCGCACACAGCAATACGGCGCGCCTGGGCAAAACGATATTCCAAATTGGCCGGAAACTCTATGCTTCCCACCGTCCCCAGCGCCGCCAATCCATATCGTCTCCGCAGAGTGGCCGGCAGCCAGATACCATCCGCGCTAATCTCCCGCAAAAGCCAGATCATCACAACAAAAAAGCAGGAAAGCACCGCGCTCAAGATCACCGCCCGCAATGGGCGGACATCCGGAAGAACCTCCGGCGCCGCATCCGCCGGATCGATCACCGTGACCTTTGACACCTGGGGATTGCCTTCCACAAATTCCTGTGTCAAAGTCTGTTCTAAAGCCTCGGCAATGGCCATACTCCACTCCGGACTTGCGGTAGTCACGATTGTGGACGGCACATGCCAGTCCGACTCCATTATGACCTCCACAGTCTCCTCCCACTGTTCCTCAAGATTCCGCATCAACCAATCCGAGGACAGTTGGCGCACATACTCCGTCTCAATCAAACGCGCACAAAACGCTTTGTAAAATTCCTCGGAATGTACATAGGTATTCCATGTCATCGCATTGATAAAGTAATCGCCCGACTGAGCCGGCTCTATCACATATTCCACCTTATAGACAGATGTGGCCGCATAAACGTGATCCCGATAAAGCAATACATTTTTCACATAATAGCCGCCGCCAAACAGAATCGTTCCAAGTATAATAGCAACCGCTATTTTAAGTGAGTCCCGTATCATCCGAAGTCCTGTCAGCCGGAGGTCAAAAGGCTCCTTCCCATAACTTCCTTCCCAAATTCCCATATTCTGCGCCTGCTCCTCATTCCTCGTCTTCCCTGTGACGGTCATACTCTTTCTTAAACGCCGTAACTTGCTCGCTCTCCACGCCCTCCGTACTGTCCGGCCACAACAGCACCTTCAAAGTCAACATCATCAGCTTCAGATCCAGCCAGAGAGAATAATTCTCAATGTAAGTGAGATCCAGTTTCAGCTTATCATAAGGCGATGTATTGTACTTGCCGTACACCTGCGCAAAACCGGCCAGTCCGGCCTTGACCTTCATGCGATAGGCAAACTCCGGCATAATCTCCACATACTGCGCTATGATCTCCGGCCGTTCCGGCCTGGGACCGATAAATGACATATCTCCCTTTAAAATATTGATCAACTGCGGGAGCTCGTCTATCCTGCACTTGCGGATCACCTTGCCGATAGGCGTGATGCGGTCGTCATTTTTCTGTGCCAGTCTCGCCACGCCATCCTTCTCCGCATCCGTCCGCATACTTCGAAATTTCATAATATAAAACTGCCTCTCGTTGCGTGTGCACCGCACCTGTTTGTACAGCACCGGCCCGCCGTCGTACAGTTTGATCGCTATCGCAGTAACCAGCATAAAAGGAGAAGCAATCACAAGCAGCAGTAAGGAAAATACAATATCCGTCGCTCTCTTCAAAAAACGCTGCTCCATTGTAAGACAATATTCTCTGGTCAACAAAAGCGGCGTGTCAAAAACATGCAGTTCCTCCGCCCCCATCAATATAACATCTGTTATTTTAGGCATCATATATACTCTGATCGAGTGCGCATAGCAGAATTTCAGCAATATCTTCCTGCGTTCCACAGAGATATCCCACAACACCACGGCATTATAGATCCCTTCTGTATACCCTTCCAGAATCTCCTGACACAAGTCCTTCACTCCCTTGGAAATATGCTCATGTTTCACGATCCGGTACTTATCTTTTCTGCTCTCAAACTTGCTGCAGATGTCTTCTATAGGCCGATCCCCGTGAATCAGTATCAGTTTTCTGGGCGGAAACATAGCCTTGTATACCCTGTTTACAATATTGATATATACGATCACCACAATCGTCTGCTCTATCATCATCAGCAGGAACATTTCCGGCGTAAACAACTGAAATGCCATGACTGACAATTCCCCATAGATCAGCACATTGGCGATAAAAGTGGCAAACACCTGAGAGAAAATGATCTCCACATTTTTCAGATACCCCAGCCTCATTCCTCCGTACATCTTAGAAAACAAAAAGAGGATCACACCATAGATAGCGATCTCCAACAGATGCCCCTTAAACCAGAAATTGCGCAGAGGCTCCACCACACTGTACTGAAAGTAATATAACCAGTTGTACGCAAACAAAGCGATCTCCAGAGCCAGGCATCCCGCCGTAAACCCCAGATTGATCAATCGCTTAAACGATTCCATTCTCCGTATCTTACTTTCACTGGTGTTCGTCATGCAACTATTTTCCTCCGCATAGTCATTGCAGGTTAAACATAAATTTCAGTATAACATATTTCCTCATATTTGGACATGATTTTTGATTAAATTCCGAAAAAAGCATCCCTAAACGCACCTTATACCCGACGTTTCACAGCTCGCACCGCCCAAAAACAAAAATGATAGGCACTGCTTATCACACTCATATTTTCCGCCTTTCTGTACAGATTCCAAATACGACGTATCGCTTCGAGTTTATTGGAAGACAGTGTCTTGCCCGTGCGGCGGTACTTCACCAGATTCTCATTCAGTCCATACGCAGTATAACCCTCCCGCAAGATTTTCCACCACAGTGCAGTATCCTCGCTCTTGATCATGGGCATTTTAAGAAGGCTCTTGTCAATCTTCTCCGTGTCAAACATAACAGTTGTTGTGAAAATGGTAGTATTTTTCAAAGCTTCCTTATAGGAAAGGGTTGCAGGCACACTCACCACATGACCGGTTCCTCTGCCATTTTCGTCAGCAAACTCATACCCGGTAAACGCAAAAGCTGCTTTTTTTTCCTCCATGAACGCCAATTCCCGCTCCAATTTTTCAGGAACCCACAGATCGTCTGCATCCAAATAGGCAATATAGCGTCCCAAAGCCTCCTCGACCCCTCTGTTGCGTGCGGCCGCCGCGCCCATATTGACAGGCTGTCTAAGCAGCCGGATCCTTTTGTCTCCCGTATCAGCAATATATTGTTGGATCAGGCGTGCGCAATCATCTTTCCCACAATCCTCCACCAACAGAAGCTCCCAATCGCTATATGTCTGGCTGCGCACACAATCCATGGTCTCTCTGATATATTTTTCCACATGATAGACCGGCACAATAATGCTGACCATGTGTATTCCTCCTTGCAGTTCGCTCTCGATTTCCTTTCCCACACACAAAAATCATGTTATCTTCAGCCAAACATAGCCGTTCCAGTCCACAACCTCAACCTGCAGTTCTCGAGAAATTTCCTCCAGCTCCTCCGGCTTCATCCCATCCGGCAGCAAAATGCAGTTCACACCCAGATTAAGAGCCTCCTTGATACAGCTTAGACCGTCCGATGCGCTCTGCAAAGATCCGGTCTCCTCCGCCTGACTCATCCGCCGATACAACTCCTGCCTCGTCTCATCGTAAACATCATAGGTATAGGCCCCCAGGGCACCATCCCACATATCTCTCCCATAGAGCAGGCAGATGTCCTCCGCATAAAATCCGGCGCACTCCATAACTTCCCTGGGCGCCCACAGACAAAGCTCCTGTTGCCCTCTCTCCTCTTGCAGCAGTTCAAGAATATGGACAATTCGAGTTCGCTCCTCCCTGTCCACACCATCGCTCCAGCTTCCCTGCCCCAGGTTTCCACAGAAAAAAATAATTGCAAAAAAAACACCTGTTACAACAAATGGCTCCCATTTTTTCTTCTGACCCAAATAGTCTTCCCATATTTTATCCAGGAAAATCGTCCCACCCAGAGCAATGATCGCAGTCGTCGGCACCAAATTCCATATCCATTCATAATCATAAAATCTGGTCTGATAAAGCATCAACACCGCCGCTGTCAGAGGAAACACACAAGCCGCCGCCGTAAACGTCGCATAGGTCAAGCTGTCTTGCGCTTCCCTTTCCAGTATCAAGCGCTTTTTTCGATTTTTCCCATCCGCCCCGATCTTATTCCAAAGCACCAGAAACAGGATCACCGAAAAGAGAAGTGCGGCAAATTTTCCGGCATCCATATATCGATTCCAGCCCAGCCAGGCATTTTTTATCAGTCCTCTCATACCGATCAATACGCCTTTCTCTACTCAAACAAAAAATTTTTCCGCCTTGTCAAAATGTGAACTGCCACCATGCCTGCCGCCACGAACAGACAGGCCCCCATCCCGTACAAAGTCCAGACAATACACGCTTCCGCCAAAATGCAGAGCACTGCCTGTCGCCAACGTCTGCGACAGACCAACCCTAACGTATAGGGCAGCAATACCGCCATTCGGATCGTATTCCCCCTGAATCCGCCATGCATTACGCCAAAGCCATCCATCCCATACAGATAATCTCCTGCCAGATACAAAATAGCCACTAAGATCAAAAAACATCCTCTTTTCTCGCCGGATGCGGGGAAAAAGATCTTCGCGAGCAAGCTGTAGGCTAAATAGCTGTAAACCAGCGTGAGAATCGGCATCACAACCCACACCACCTGCCAAGCCTCCAGACCAAACAGGCTACAGAGGATTCCATAAAAAGTGGGCAGGCACAATATCTTCAAACGCAGGGGTATCCCCAAGGAATAGGACGCGCCGGTCATGGGGTTGACCTGATAGATCGCATCGTCTGTCAAAAAGCTGTTCACCGTCTCCACCGTCATATCGCCCCCCAGATAAACCTGCTGTTTTGTCGCCACAAGCGTTGCCTGTATCACAAACAGCATGGCAAAGATCAACCAGAGAAGTAGTTCCCTGCGGCTGGTCGGCCCTTTGGAAAACAGCTTGTCCTTCCCCTGCTTACGCAAATACCGGATCACCACACACAACATGGCGGCTAGGCACACTCCCAACGCTATCGCGAACAACTTGATACAACCGGAAAAAGACCCCTTCCGAACCAACGTTGCCAGATGCGCCGCCTCGACGAGTCCGATCATCATAATATATCCTGTAAGCACGCTGTCCGCCAGAGCAATCCCCTGTAAGGGCTGCTTTCTGTATAGCAGACATAACGCCCCTCGGCCCAGCACGAAAGGAACCAGAATCATAAAGAGACACAACAGATAAACCACATCTGCTCCTCCTTCGTCCAATCACTTGTGATTTTGTATACCTTTTTGATTTTACCACATTTATCCTGTTTATACCAGTCCCTCGGAACGGTTCGTTACTTTTCATAGGGTCGCGGGCACTGATGTACTGGCATGGATGTGAGAAGCAACAACTGTTCAGCCTTTTTCGGATGCTGCGAGCCGGAAAGCAAGCTGATATTGCCGATATTTAGCTTCAGCGGGGCAAGTAACCGGCAATGTCGAGTGGTCTTTATGCTAACTAACGTTATGATCCGGATTGTGAGGAGGGGATACTCTTTGGAATTGCAGGATACAGGAGCATAGGTCACAGAAAGCCTTCTCTGCAACCTATGCTCCGTCCCTAAGCGTCCCTCCCCCAAATGTTCCTATGTCGAAACCACAATCCCTTTATAGCTGAATGGACAAAAAAAGAGCCGCCGCCCAACAGCGGATACCATTCCGCTATCGTGCGACGACCCCAGCCGTCATTTTTCACATTGCTTTATAATCCAGCCTCACCTTGTCTGCAATACGCGCTATGTACTCGCTGTTGGTAGGTCTCGCCTTCCCTGACGCAGCCGAATACCCAAACATTTCCTCATAAGTACGAGGATTTCCTCTCGACCACGACACCTCTATGGCATTGCGGATCGCTCTTTCCACCTTTTGATTGGTGGTCTTAAAATGTTTGGCAATAGTCGGATACAAAAGCTTCGTCACGCTGCTGGCGATCTCCATGTCCTTACCGGTCAATATAATGGCATCCCGCAGGTAATGATACCCTTTCAAATGCGCTGGTACGCCGATGTCCAACATGATATCTGTCACATATCGCTCCAGCTCATAATCCTTTACTGCAGTAATATCCATTTACCTCTCCCCTTTCGCTTGCAATAACTGATTTTATATCTACCGATAACCACATTTTATCACAGTTGTCAATTTCTGTAACGTTAAGAAAACGTAAAAAATCACAGGTGTGACTTATATGTTTTCACAACTCTTCCTTCACCAGATAGATCGGTCGCCTCTTTACCTCCATATAAGTTTTAGCAAGGTATTGCCCCAAAATACCTGTGCAGAAAAATTGCACGCCGCTGGTCGTCAAAATAATGCAAACCAGGGAAGGCCATCCCGACACAGGGTCCCCAAAGATCAATTTTCTGACAATAATAAACACGATCATCAAAAAAGCCGCCAGGCACAACAGCACGCCCATCAGGGAAGCTATCATCAGCGGAGCCGTGGAAAATGCAACGATTCCTTCAAAGGAATACATGAGCAATTTCCAAAAGTTCCATTTGGTCTCTCCTCTCGCACGCTCCACATTCTCATATTCCAGCCATTTCGTGTCAAAGCCGACCCAACCGAATATCCCCTTGGTAAAACGGTTGTACTCTTTCATGGATAAAATGGCATCGACCATCTGTCTTGTCATAAGCCTGTAATCCCTGGCTCCATCCATCATTTCCGTCTGTGAAATCTTTCTCATAAGATGGTAAAAAATACGGGCAAAAAAACTGCGCACAGGCGGCTCTCCTTTTCGGGAGACCCTTCTGGTCGCCACGGAGTCATATCCCTGCTCAATATAATCTATCATCTCCGGCAACAACGCAGGCGGATCCTGTAGATCCGCATCCATCATCACGATATAATCGCCCTTGGACTTCTCCAGTCCCGCGTACATGGCCGCCTCTTTGCCAAAATTTCGTGAAAAAGAGACCAGATGCACACGCGCATCCTTCTCATGCAGTTTTTTTACTTCAGAGACCGTCTGGTCTCTTGAGCCGTCATTAATGTATAAAACTTCCATCTCCATCCCCTTGCGGGTAAGAAACGGATCATTCTTTATCAGTTCCTCATAAAACGGCGCTATGTTCTCCTCCTCATTATAGCAAGGGACAATAACACTCAGTAAGCTCATTCTCTCCTCCTGTAATTGGCAACTTTTCACTAAGTATACTATACCCAAAATCAAACTGCAAGACATAGCTTGTATCTCGCCTGGACTTTTGGCGGGTTTTGCAGTATACTAAAAAAAGGAATCATATATAAGGAAGTGCCAATATGTCTTTTATGCAAGAGCTGATCACTAATAAAATACTGATTTCTGCCGTGGCGGGATGGTTTGTTGCCCAGATCCTCAAAACTTTGATTCACACTATCTTTTCCGGACAATTCAACGCGGAACGTCTGGTGGGCAGCGGCGGTATGCCAAGCTCCCACTCTGCGACCGCATGTGCTCTGACCACCGCCTCCTGCTGTGAGTATGGCGCGGGGAGCTTTGAGTTTGCCATCACCCTCATTTTGGCGATCATTGTCATGTATGACGCCATGGGTGTCCGCCGCGAGACCGGCATCCAGGCCAAGCTGCTCAACGATATCCTGGAAGTCTTTGAAAATATGGGACGCAGCGAGCTTACCGCCTATGATAAGTTAAAAGAATTTGTCGGTCACACACCTCTTCAAGTCCTGATGGGAGCGATTCTCGGTGTGCTGACTGCCATCGTGATTTATCAATTCTGATATTTCTTAAGATTAGCTAAAATCCCCTATAATTTGATGACATATGTCTTTTTTTATGCTATAATCCTTTTAGTGTTATTCAGGCACACACCCCTTTCATCAACCGGGGTGACTGCAGGGAGTATGATATGATTATGGAAAAAATAAAAACTGGCGCACGATTATTCGTCTATATTGCAATATTAGTAATCTTAGCAGTACTGACCTCTTGCGGAAAGCCGGATGACATACCGGAAGAAACCAGTTCCTTCGAAACAGACGAATCTACCGATTCTGATGTGCTCTCCACCGGTGATTCCGCCGGAAACGGCCCCGCTTATGTGGTAGTGACGGACGACACAGTCCCCCCACACGAGGGTATGGTGCGAAGTCCCCTCACAAACGAGTGGGTCGATGCGGACGTGGCAGCCACCCGCCCTATCGCAGTCATCATTCCCAACGAAAAGGACGCCGTTCCTCATTACAATCTCTCAGAAGCCTCTGTTGTCTACGAAGCCAATGTAGAAGGCCGTATGACACGCCTTATGGCGATTTATGAAGACTGGGAAAAATTGGACCAGATCGGAAATGTGAGAAGCCTTCGCTCCTATTTCGCTTATTGGTCATTTGAGTGGGACGCTTTCATTGTACATTACGGCGGCCCTTATTTTATCGACGACTTGATCGCAGAACCCACCACAGAAAATGTCAATGGCAATCTGTCTGAAGACAGCAGCGCCTTTTTCCGCACGACCACTCGCCCTGCCCCTCATAACGGCTATGTCTCCGGATCCGGTCTGATGCAGGTCATCAAGAAAAAAGGCTACAGTCTTACTTATCGCGGTCTGACGGATGAAAACCATTTTCAGTTCGCTTCCAAGGCAGATCCCAACACTCTGGCACAGTATGGATTTGGTGCACGGTCAGCCGCGTATATTGACATGTCCGGCTGTTATCCTCTGACAAGATGCTATTTTGAATACAACGAGGAGGACGGACTTTATTACCGTTACCAACGTCTGATCGGCGATTCCGACGGCCCGCATACGGACGCCGTGACCAAAGAACAACTCTCCTTCAAGAACATACTGGTACAGGTTGTGAAGTACGAAGAGTTGGGTGAAGGATATCTGGTATTTCAATGCCATGACACCACCAGGGACGGCTGGTTCTTCACCAATGGCCGCGGCATCCATGTCACATGGGAAAAAACTTCCGACTATGGAGCCACACGCTATTATGACGATTACGGCAATGAGGTCGTTCTCAATACCGGAAAAACCATGATCTGCGTTATAGAGGAGGGAGACGACTTCACCTTCTGGTAAAGCCTAACGATTCTCCCCTTCCAAACCCAGGCGATTTACCGCAGAAAAGATCGCTCGCACAGATGCGCGGGTAATGCTGGAGCTGACACCCACGCCATAAGTCACATGTCCAGTGTTTTTGTCCAAAAGATGGATATATGCGGCCGCCTGGGAGTTTGCTCCGCTCTGTAGAGCGTGCTCTTCATAATCCAGTACTTTAATGGAAATATTCAAGTCCTCTGACAATCCCCTTTGAACCGCGTCAATAGGTCCGTTTCCTACCGCCTCAAAGAATCTCTCCTTCCCATGATCTGTATAGACTACAGTCACTCTCGTATCAAATTCCGTCTTGACCGATCCACTCAGGTCATCCACTCGAAGCCTTCTGAAATGCATCGGCTCCTTGCGATCCAGATATTCTGCCTTAAAGCTCTCCATAATCTGCTCGGGAGATACTTCGCCCTGCTTCTCAGAGATGTCCTGGATCACATTTGCAAACTCCTTGTGCATCGCTTTGGGAAGCTTAAAGCCAAAATACGTGTCCATAATAAACGCCACGCCGCCTTTGCCGGACTGTGAATTGATCCGCACGATAGGTTCATACTCTCTGCCGATGTCAGAAGGGTCAATAGGAAGGTAAGGCACCTGCCAGATCTGGCTGTTCCTCTCCGTCATCGCCTTCACACCCTTGTTGATCGCATCCTGATGTGAGCCGGAAAACGCGGTAAATACCAACTTGCCGGCATAAGGATGCCTGGGATGGATGGGCAGCTTGCAGCATCTCTCATAAATCTCTATAATCTCATTCACATGTTCTATATTGAGCTTCGGATCGATCCCCTGGGAGAACATATTGTACGCAATCGTCAAAATATCCACATTTCCGGTTCGCTCACCGTTTCCAAACAGTGTCCCCTCCACGCGGTCAGCTCCCGCAAGCAACGCCAGTTCTGCGCTGGCCACACCCGTACCTCTGTCATTGTGCGGATGTACACTCAAAATAATACTCTCCCGATTATCCAGATGCCGGATCATCCATTCGATCTGATCCGCATAGACATTGGGTGTATTCATCTCCACAGTAGAAGGCAGATTGAGTATCATAGGGTTCTCCGGAGTCGGCCCCCATGTTCTGATCACCGCATTGCAGATTTCGAGAGCATAATCCAACTCTGTCCCCGTAAAACTCTCAGGGGAATATTCCAGGATAATCTTGCCGGGAAATTTCTCAGCACGCTCTTTCACCATCTTGGTTCCGTTTACGGCAATCTCTGTAATATGCCCCCTGTCCATGCCAAACACGACATCCCTCTGCAGGGTGGAAGTAGAGTTGTAGATATGTACAATAGCCTGCTTGCAGCCTTCTATAGACTCAAAAGTCCGCTCGATCAATTCTTCCCTGCACTGTGTCAACACCTGCACCACGACATCATCGGGAATCATTTTCCTCTCCACCAGTTGACGAAGAAAGTCAAATTCAATCTGACTGGCTGCGGGAAAACCAATTTCAATCTCTTTAAAACCCAGCTTGATCAAGTACTGAAACATTTCTACCTTTTCGCTCACCACCATGGGATCAATGAGAGCCTGATTGCCATCGCGTAAATCTACGCTGCACCAGACCGGTGCCTTGACGATCTCCTTGCCCGGCCATTCACGTTCCGGATAGTCCACAACCGGATTTTTACGATACCTACTGTAATTTAACATTTTCTCATTCCTTTCTCCACCTGAACATATAATGATAGAAACAGCTCATCCAAAGGATGAGCTGTTTCTATTCTCCAAGACCGCTTTCCACCGCTTCCACCAAGGAACGCAGCGCTTCTTCCTCGTCTTCCCCTTCACACACAAACTCAATCTCATCACCACATTTGACACATGCTCCCAGCACGCTCAATACACTTTTGGCATTTGCTGTACTTTCCCGAAATGTAAAGGTAATCAATGATTTAAACTGCATTGCTTCCTTACACAAAATACCTGCTGGTCTCAGATGCAGACCGGTAGGGTTCTTAATAACAACCTTCTGCCTTACCATAAACCTCCCTCCACTTTCCATGCTGTCTATTTATCTCTTGTCAGTCCAGCATCTTCCTTCTCATTTCTATAATAGCATGATTGCGATATAAGCACAAGAAAAATCACACAAAATAACATCAGTTATTCTTCATCCGTATACGCGCTCACTTCCACACCAACGACCAAAGGCTCCATAATATTCACATCCCGATCCAGAGCAAACTCCACGGGCATATCATATGTCCCCGCTTTCAAGGAAGACAATTCCTGATCCTCCATCCACTGACCGATGTTCACAGTCCCCCAAATTTCCTCTGCCACCAGTTGGCTTACCTCTGCTTCCAGCCCTGACACTCTCAAAGTATATCGAGCCGTATCCTCCGCCAGCGCCGCTCCCATACCTTCCGGCGGGTTGACAAGATTGATATTACCTGACAAAATCTCCAACGACCTCTCTGCGATAGGCTCTATATATACGGTGATTGTCACTTTTCCGTCAAAATCACTATCCGCCAACCGCACATTGTCCTGCAGATATTCCTTGAAGTTGACAGATATTTTCACATCACTATCTGCATCTGCAATATTGATCGCATCCTCAGGTATCACGATCTTGTTGACATTTGCCAAAGCAGTCCTAGTTCCGGCAATCTGTACTGTGGCAGGACTACATTCCACCGCTCCCGTAGTCAGAAAACCATCCGCCGGTTCTCCTACATAGCCGACTTCAACAGGCACCGTCTTGGTGGCCAGTATCTCCACAGAGACCCGCACATAATCAGACTGTTTGTGGATCGTATCATAGTTTACCACATTGCCGTCCTGATCATACAATCGAACTTCCATCTCTGCTGACAACGTGTTGGAGGCATTCGCCACATTGATGACCACACCCGCCGACTTAACGCTGCTCACTGCCGACTCCGGTCCGGATATCTCAATCATATTCTGATCCAAGGATACATTGCCCACAATATAGCCATCTGCCGCTTCACCCGTGATATCATATGAGAGAGGAACATACGTCCTCGATCTGTCCTCCACGTTCAAGCGCAGCACATCCCGATTGCTCTCCACAGAAAGAACCCCTGAATTATTCACTCTGACATCAATCGGAATCGTATTGATCTCTGTCAGTTTGCTCACATCCGCTTCCGCTACGATATCGCTCTCGTCAATCTGAGAAAACACACTGTTGGGCGCCCACACCGTCACACGGATCGTGTCTGTGTTATCCAGAATCCCATACACCTTATCTTCCTCATCCAACAGCTCCGTGTTGATCAGATTGACCTTGATATTGCTGAAAAATCTGCGCTCCTGTGGATCGTCTATCTGCGCCACAAGAAACCATAAGATAATCGCAAGGACCAAAGAGGCAAGCTTTAAACTCCAATTGTTCAATAATTTCTTTCTCATTTCTTAGGCTTGCTCCTTCCCTTCCACTTACGTTTCTCCTTGACGACTTCCTCCTTTTTTCCGTTCAATGTTTCCTGAATACACTGTTTGAGCCTATCCAGATTTAGATTCCGCTCCAATTCGCCCTCATATGCCACACTGATCTTGCCGGTCTCCTCCGACACAATCACTGTCAGGGAATCCGTCACCTCAGAAATCCCCACGCCTGCACGATGTCTGGTTCCCAGCTCTTTGCTCAGTCCAAGATTGTCAGAGAGCGGCAGATAACAGGTCGCAGCCACAATGCGGTTCCCTCTTATGATAACAGCGCCGTCATGTAAGGGTGTATTGTGTTCAAAAATATTGATCAAAAGTTGATTGGTGACAATTCCGTCCACCATAATGCCGGTTCGCTCGTAATCCTTCAGCGTTTCCTGATGCTCTATCACGATAAGCGCCCCCGTTCGCGCCTTCCCCATCTCCACACACGCTCTTGCGATCTCTCCGATGGTCTTCTCCGAAAAATTTTCCTCCTCCCGGTGATTCGACGCAAAAGGAATAACCGATCTCAAAATATTCTTTTTTCCCAATTCCTCCAAAGCCTTGCGCAACTCCGGCTGAATCACCACGATCAACGCCATCACCGCAAAACTCAACAAATTTTTGACCATCCACAAAATAGTGGTCATTTGAAAGAAATTGGCCAAAAGCAAAAAGATGCAGATAACGATCAGTCCTTTTAAGAGCGCCCAAGCGCGGGTGGCTTTCATCCACACCAAAATATAGTACAACAGCAGCGCAATGATCAAAATTTCCACCACATCACTCATGTCTGCCATCATCCCATAGATACTAAAATTATTCAGATAATCAACCGCCTGGTTAATCCACTGCATCACGTTTCAATCCTTGCCCCACATTTATGTTGTCACTCCACATAATCATCCTCGGAGTATCCTGCTCTGTTGCTTATTGTGACACTCCGGCCGCTCCTGCGGTCGTTTCGGCTCCCTCCATATCCTCCCGTGCGAGATCTGGAAGAACTGCCTGTATTCCTGCCTGTTCGCTCTGTCACTACACCCCGGGTATTATCATATCGGGAATCTGCATCCGCATAGTCTCTCCTGGCAGACGATCCGCCTCTGTGCTGTGAATTGATCCGCTTCACCGTCTTAGTCGGTGCAGCCACGCTCATTTTGGGAACCGCCTTCACATAATAATAATATTCATCGTCCTCAAACTGTACCTTTTCCGTTCGACTGTAATCCACACAGAACCGGAAAAATTCTATCAGCTTGGCGCAGATCACGGCCACCACCATTCCCAACAGGACGCTCCCCATAGACACATTTGTGTCATACAACAGATCACCCACGAGCAATATAATCAAGTCAGCCATAACACCTGCTATTATTGCAATCGTCCATGCGTGGTCTACAGACATCCTGCGAATCAGATATACGACAATAACCGTTATCGCAAACGCTGCCACCATGACCAACATCTCCTTATTCGCCATAAGGCTGTCTATCATAAGGCGAAGTTTGGCTGTGGCATCCGTTTCTCCCAGTGTGCCAATCGTAGGCGCATTTCCCACTACAGCCGCCAGCAGATAGTAGACGATCACACCGCAACTCACGGACACCGCAGACGCAGGAGTCCCTAAAAGTCCCATGACCACCGGCATCACATACGGAAGCTTGAGCGCACACAAAAGCGGCGTCAGTACCACCACCAGAGAATCCTTTGGCGCAAAACGGAAATACAAAAGAAACATCACAAGATACAAGCAAAATCCTACTATCGCCACCTCCAGCGACAACGCATACATATGCAACAAGCTGAACACCGCCGCAAAAAAGATCACCGCGCCGTTGGGCAGAAACGAGCACATCAAGGCCACAATCAGCACGATCGCAATGTTATCCAGCCGCGTCATATATCCCATGCGCCCGTTTAAGGTATTCAAAACGATAAACGCCACCAAAAATTTTACAACCGGCAGAATGAATACCTCATTTTTGCTGTAGATCAATTTCAATTTTTCTCTAAATTCTAGTAAAGCAGTCATATTTCCTCCAAAGCACACCCATCCTGCTACTGCTCATCGTACATAGAATTGATCTTCTTTAAGTTACGATAATAGCATTTCAGGCTTTTTTTCGCTTTCGCATAGCGATAGGAGCAAATGCCGTAGGACAAAAGACTGTACGACACGACTGTAATGCCATAGTATTTCAATACGTTCTGGGCAAATACAATCAGATCCATCTTGTAAATATCCTGCATAAATACTTCAAAATCATAAAAGATGAATAACGCGAAAGCTATTCCAAATGCGATCGTAGCGCTGATCACTGATTTTAAAATTTGGACAGTGATATAATCGCTGCGGAAATACTTGCCGATCGCCATATTCTTTTTGCCTTCATGCGCCTCATAAGATGCCATCTGTGTCATCAGTATGATGCGTTCCTCATTTAACATACCGATCCTCCATCACAGATATCTCATCTTAGGGCCACTCTTGTCTCTGTCGTCAGGGGCACTCTTTTTCAACGTTTCCCTGCCTTCCTTAAGTACCTCTCTGAGGCCGGATTTGACGTTATTTTTACATGCCTCACAAAATCTGCCCGAGCGGATCATAGCGCCGCAGCTCTCACAGGTCAACTGGATCGGAGAATCCTCTGTAACCTCCAAGCGTTCTTCTCTCAACCACTGTCTGATCTGAGAAGCGTCCACATCACACGCATCCGCGACCTCCACAATGCCCACGCCCTTGTGCTCACGAATGTACTCCTTCACTTCCTGGAATTTCTGCTCCAACTGCTCTCTGCACACCTGGCACGTGAAGGGGCCAGACACATAGTTAAAAATTCTTCCACAGTTTCTACAATTCTTAATGTTCATAGGCTACCTCGTTTCCGCGTTTCAGTACGCATATTGTGTTGTTTAAGTGCCCGCACCACTGGAAAGCGCAATGAAATATATGTTCTCTACGCCTGCGGTCCTCCAGGTGGCCGCGGCCTCATCCATTGTACTTCCGGTAGTGTAGATATCATCTATCAATATAATCGTCTTTAATTTTACATCATTTTGAGCGATAATAAAAGCTTTTTTCAAATTATTTTGCCTTTCTTCCGGATTTTGCCTTTTCAGAGGGACCGTATTTTTTACTCTGATCAGCAAATCCTCATATACAGGCACACCCGTTCGATCTCCTATCTCTCTGGCCAGCAGCGCCGCCTGATTATATCCTCGTTTTCTGATCCTCTTTTTGTGCAGCGGAATCGGTATCAGCGCATCCGGTCGGATCTTTTGTATAAAGTCTCCCAGATACCGCGCGGTCTCCTCACCAAAAAACGCCGCATACTCTCTCCTGTTGCCATATTTCATGCGATATATGGACGGTGCAACGCTCTCATACTCATAGAGTGCCCTTCCTCGGACAAATAAATGTGTCCTTTTCCTGCAATCTCCACATAATTCCCCATCTTCTCTCAACTTTTTACCACATTTCATACACCAGGGCGGCGTGATCGGCTTCAGCCGTTCCATACAGCTCAGGCAAATCTTCTCGCCATAGGGCGCAATCCGGTCACATACCGGACATCTGAGAGGAAATAACAACTGTAATATAATTTTAATCATTCGTTTTATCATCCGTAACCTCAAACCATGATACTATTTATCTTCTTCCGCAGAGTCCGCCCGCAGGGCCATCTCCTGTTCTATACGCTGTGCGAGCGCAGTAAAACGCTTTTTTTCACTGACATTTTCTATCATATCCCTCACAGTAGCTCTGCTGCCCAGGATGGTAACACAGTTCTGCGCCCTCGTGATCCCCGTATATAGCAGATTGCGGTTAAATAGCATCCTCGGCCCGCCCAACAGCGGCATAATAACCGCAGGATATTCGCTTCCCTGAGCCTTGTGGATCGTGATCGCGTAGGACAACTCCAGTTCATCCAACATGGCGAAAGGATAAGTCACCCGCCGCTGTTCGTCATATTCCACCACCAGTGACGACGCCATTTCATTGATCTCCACAATCCTTCCCATGTCTCCGTTAAAGATCCCGATCCCTTTGTCGATCGGAATACCATATCGGCTGACAATCTCCCATTCCAACTGGTAATTGTTCTTTACCTGCATGACCTTGTCACCTTCCCGATAAACCGTCTCGCCACTGATATGTTCTTTTTTGGCAGGATCCGGCGGATTCAGATACCTTTGAAGAATACCATTTAAGGTCTCACATCCCAAAGGTCCTTTCCGCATGGGCGTCAACACCTGAATGTCAAAAGCCCCCGCCTTTACATAGGACGGCAACTTATCCTGAATCAACTGGATCATATGCTTGTATATGACATTAACGTCATTTCTTTCGAGAAAGAAAAAATCTTTTGACTTATTATCCAAAGAGATCGGTTCCCCGCGATTGATCCGATGTGCATTGACAACAATGTCACTTTCTCCCGCCTGTCGAAATATCTTCTTCAAAATGATCATAGGAAAAGCCTTGCTGTCCATCAGATCTCGCAGGACCTGCCCAGGTCCTACGCTGGGAAGCTGATCCACATCTCCCACCAATACCAATCGGGTCCCTGGCATGATCGCCCGTAGCAGCGCATGAAACAGTTGGATATCTACCATGGACATTTCATCTATGATGATCACATCCGTCTCCAGCGGGTTTTCCTCGTTTTTCTCAAAACGTACACGCTTTACGTCCTCGCCGGACAGCGAACTATTCAACTCCAGCAAGCGGTGAATGGTCTTTGCCTCAAAACCTGTGGCCTCCGTCATACGCTTTGCAGCGCGTCCGGTGGGCGCCGCCAGACAAATATCCATTCCCTCCGCTTCAAAATAGCGGATGATCAAGTTGATCGTGGTAGTCTTGCCTGTACCCGGACCTCCCAACAATAGAAACAGACCGTTTTGAACACATTCCGCCGCCGCCTCCAACTGCAGATCATCCATCTCCATTTCAAGACTCTCCGCCAGTCTCCGCAGCTTCGCCTGCAGTTGAGCCTTCCAAGCAGCAGAGAGTTCGGCTTCCACCACAGGCCCGCTCAACTCAAATAACAACCTTGCACAGTTGAGTTCCGCATAATAGTATGAGCTGGCAAATACGCATTCTCCCTTTACCACCAGCTTTTTATCCATGGCCAGATTGCCCACCTGCAGCCGAATCTCCTCTTCCCCCACATGAAGCAATATATGCGCCCTCTCCAACAAGATATTCATAGGGAGATGGCAATGCCCCTCCCCCAACGCCTGCTGCAAGGTGTACAAGATCCCGCTGCGGATACGGTAATCGGAATCCGCGCGAATACCGACCTTTCCCGCGATCTCGTCCGCGGTCCGAAAACCCACACCGCCTATGTCCTCCGCCAAGCGATACGGATTCTCCTTCATAATACTGTAGAGTTCCACCCCATAAGTATCAAATATCTTCACCGCCAGAGTATTGGAAATGCCATATTGTTGAAGATACACCAGAGCATCCCGCAGATCTCTTTTCTCCTCCATTTGAACCGCGATCTCCTGTGCCTTGCGCTCACTGATTCCCTTTACTTCCGCCAGGCGCTCCGGTTCCTCCTCAATAATGCGAAAAGTATCCTCCCCAAACTTTTTAACAATGCGTGCAGCCAACGCCGCCCCCACTCCTTTGACCGCTCCCGACCCCAGGTATCTCTCCATGCTGACGCTGTCCTTGGGCACCGTCACCTCATAGGAACTGATCTTGAACTGACTTCCATACAGCGGATGTTCCACATAATCTCCCTGAGCCGAGATATTTTCCCCTTGATCCAAACCCTTGCACATCCCCACACAGACGATCTCATCCCCGTCTGCTATCAAGCTCATGACCGTATATCCATTATCGCTGTTCTGAAAAATAATATGATCTACATACCCGCTGATCATTTCCATAATTCACATCACATCCCTGTTTTCTTCCGGTACGCTTATTTTATCATGTTCCACTCAATTTGGAAATATTATGCTGCGAATCGCTCGCCATAAGAAAGAAACTGCCGCATGATGGCCAAAAATGCTATGATACGACAGTTCCAAAAGAATACTTGATCAGTGAATGACTTTATGCTTCCTGAACGCTATCGGTTCCAACCATTTCCGCAGTCCTCCGCGCCCTGAGTTCTTCCACAGTAATGCTGTCCGAGTCCAGACCATAATTGCGCTTCATCTGCTCATAGAGAGACTGTGCCAGTCCCAGACCGCTGCGCTCTGTGGACTCGGAGGCAACCTCCTTGATCATCTCGTCCTTGTAGTAACTCAATAAAGAGTTAGTGGAGGAAGATTCACTCTCCTGCGAGGGAATGGTCTTCACCATCGCTTTCATCACCTGCTCCAGGAAATACGCCTCAAACTGTTTGCAGACATCCATCAGCTCGTCGTCTGTAGCCTCGGAATAATCCTTTCCCAACTGGCCCTCCAGTTTGGATGCGCTGTCCTCCGCCGCTTTCGTGTATATATCTCCATATACAGAAGAAATATTTCCGATATCCAAAATAATCTACCTCCTTACCTCTTCAGGTTGTTCGCCTGCTGGAGCATTTCGTCAGATGTGGTGATCGCCTTGGAGTTGAGCTCGTACGCGCGCTGTGTCACAATCATATTGACCATCTCATCGGCAACCTGAACATTAGATCCCTCCAAGTACCCCTGTATGATAGAGCTTCGCTCCACATTGTTGTTTGTGGCTTCGTTGATAGGAGCGCCGCTGGCCGCCGACTGCCGGAAAAGGCTGTCGCCCAACTTTTCCAGACCGTTGGGATTGTTAAACTGGTACACACCCACAGTAATACCTATGGGTTGGGGATTGTTCCTCTCGTCCGGATAGCAGAGGCTGCCGTCCGCCGACACTGTGATCTTGCTGGGAGCGAAAGTGTTATCCAAAATAATCGGTGTGCCGGTGGAACTCAACACCGGAAAACCATCCGAACTAGCCAGCATATTTCCATTGACAGCAAGCGTAAATTTGAGATCGCCGTTTCGAGTGTAGTATGTATTGCCATCATCTCCTCTCACTGCGAAGAAACCCTTGCCGTCGATCGCAAATGCAGTATCGCTCTCGGAAGATAACATATTTCCCTGCCTGAACACCGAAGAGATCGACGCGTTTCTCACACCCAGTCCCACTTGTGCGCTGCTCGGCTTATTCTCACCGTTGGCGGAGGTAGTTCTCGTCTGAATCGTTTGATAGAGCAGACTCTTAAATTCATTTACCTGTGTTTTATAGCCGGTAGTATTTACATTTGAAAGGTTATTTGCGATCGTGTCCAAATTAACCTGCTGCGCAATCATACCGGTTGCCGCCGTCCATAAACTTCGTACCATTTTTTGTGTCCTTTCCTGAGGTTCATCGCCTCATCCCGCCATGTTATCGCGAGACTTACGTTAAAATTTATTTCAATTTCCCTAACTGCACTGTCTGCTCCAGCGTACTGTCAATGGTCTGGATGATCTTCTGATTGCTCTCATACTGTCTGGATATGGTGATCAGATTTACCATCTCCCGTACACTACTCACATTGGACATCTCCAGATACCCTGAATACATCTCAGCATCCGCATTGATAAACTGAGCGCCCTCAATCGGCTCAAAATAGGTCTCTCCATATTTCTCCAGATAATCATAGTTCTCAAAATCCGCCACCTGAATCGTAGCGACCCTGACGCCGTTCTGATAAATCGAACCATCTCTTTCGATCACGGAATCCAACAGGGTATTAAGCTGTATTCTCCGGTTCTGGGTGTCCATCACATAGTCACCCTCCTCCGTCACCAAAAAACCTTCTCTGTTCAATGTGAACTGACCCGCACGCGTATACTTCATACTGGTCTCGCCCGCTTTATTGGTAAACTCAATGACAAAAAAGCCATCTCCCGCCAAAGCAAGATCATAAGTGTTATCTGTGATGCGGAAAGAACCTTCCGTGTAATCCGTGTAGTTCTCACCAATCTTTACGCCGGGATTGTTGATACCCGTCCTCTGCACATTTCTGAGTCCCACAGATGCGTCCCTGAGCTTGACAGTCAGGATATCGTCAAACGCCTGGCTGGTGGTTCCCTCTTTCTTGAACCCCACCGTGGTCACGTTGGCCAGATTGTTGGTCAGGACATCCATTCTGTGCTGCTCGTTTGTCATACCTGTGTATGCGGTATATAATCCTTTTACCATAACTTACTCCCTCTGTATCCTGATACGGAACTTCCTTCCGCCTATATTACTTTCATCAATCCCGATAACCGGCGATCAATTCCACATACTTTCCGGTGCCGATCGCCACAGCCGTCATAGGATCCTCAGCCGTCATCGTATTGATGCCGGTCTTGGCGGAGATCAGATCCTCCAGTCCGCGCAACAAGCTTCCTCCGCCTGTCAGCACGATTCCTCTGTCCGCGATATCCGCAGCCAGCTCGGGAGGCGTCTTCTCCAAAACGCTGTGGATCGTCTCCACGATCTGCGCCGTAGTCTCTCTCAGAGCCTCCTCGGTCTCCTCGGACGACACTTTTACGGTCTTGGGCAGTCCCGTCACCAAATTACGGCCCCTGACATCCATATAATCCACCTCCGGCCTCTTGTATGCCGAAGCGATCTTGATCTTCAAATCCTCCGCAGTCCGCTCACCGATCAGGAGATTGTGCTTCTTACGCATATAGCGAACAATCGCCTCGTCAAAATCATCGCCGGCAATCTTCACGGATGCACTGACCACGGTATCTGCGAGTGAGATCACGGCAATGTCGGACGTGCCGCCGCCGATGTCAACGATCATATTGCCGCAGGGTTTGAAAATGTCGATCCCTGCTCCCAAAGCCGCCGCGATAGGCTCCTCCACAATGGAAACCTCTCTGGCTCCCGCCTGATAGGTTGCATCCTCAACTGCCTTCTTCTCCACTTCCGTGACACCGCTGGGCACGCAGACCGCGATACGCGGCTTGCGGAATGTCCGCTTTCCGAGAGCTTTCTGAATGAAATGCTTCATCATCTTCTCTGTCACGTGATAATCGGAGATCACGCCCTGCCTGAGCGGTCTGACCGCCGTGATACTGCCGGGCGTCCTTCCCAGCATCAATCGGGCGTCCTCACCTATGGCTCTGATCTTCTGCGTATCTCTATCGAATGCAACGACTGAGGGCTCCTTCAACACGACGCCCCTGCCTCTGATGTAAACAAGTATGCTTGCTGTACCTAAATCAATTCCAATATCTGTGCACTGCATATGCTTCATACCCCCTTCTGATGGTATCTATTCCAAGATTTGCATGTTTTCATTATTTAGTCATACATAATGTATTATACCTGAAAACTTTCCATTTTCATAGAGGGATATTGAATTTTTTTCGGAACAAAAACAATGCAGAGAAAAAGCAGTTCCGTCTGCTCTGTTCTCTGCATCCATGCTCATACTTCCACTTACAGAAGTTATATCGGCTGATCTTAAAAAAACTTTAGGCCTTTTTTAACATCTTTTTGATATAGGCTCCTGTATAGGATTTCTTGTTTTGAGCGACCTCTTCCGGTGTGCCCATCGCGACCACCGTACCACCCCGATCGCCGCCCTCCGGCCCCATATCGATGATATAGTCAGCCGTCTTGATCACATCTAAATTGTGTTCGATCACCACCACTGTGTTCCCGTCGTCCGCCAGACGATGCAGAATCTCCACTAATTTGTGTACATCCGCAAAGTGCAGGCCGGTGGTCGGCTCATCCAAAATATAGATCGTCTTGCCTGTGCTCCGGCGGCTCAACTCGGTCGCCAGCTTGATGCGCTGCGCTTCCCCGCCCGACAATGTGGTGGATGGCTGACCCAGCTTTACATAGGACAGTCCCACATCGTAAAGCGTCTCAATCTTACGGTGTATGCTGGGCACGTTCTCAAAAAAGGTTCTGGCTTCCTCCACCGTCATATCCAGCACATCATAGATACTCTTTCCCTTGTATTTTACATCCAGCGTCTCACGGTTATAACGCTTCCCCCCGCAAACTTCACAGGGCACGTACACATCCGGCAGAAAATGCATCTCGATCTTGATGATGCCATCGCCGCTGCATGCCTCGCAGCGTCCGCCCTTCACATTAAAACTGAAACGTCCTTTGCCATAACCCTTGGCCTTGGCGTCCGCCGTGGATGCAAACAGATCTCTTATCATGTCAAACACGCCCGTATAAGTGGCCGGATTGGAACGGGGCGTCCTGCCGATGGGCGACTGGTCGATATTGATAACCTTGTCAAGCTGCTCCAGGCCTTTGATCGTCTTGTGCTTTCCCGGGATGCATCTGGCGCGGTTCAATTTTCTCGCCAACTGTTTGTACATCACCTCATTGACCAGAGAGCTCTTGCCGGAACCCGACACTCCTGTGACACAGGTCAGCACTCCCAGCGGAAAATCCACATCCACCTTTTTTAAATTGTTCTCCTGCGCGCCCTGAACCTGCAGCCATCCCGTGGGAGTCCTGCGGATCTTGGGAACCGGAATCTTTTTTTCTCCCCTGAGATACTGCCCTGTGACGGACTCTTTCACCGCCATGATCTCCTCCGCAGTACCGCAAGCCACCACTTCGCCGCCGTTGTCACCCGCGCCCGGGCCAATATCCACGATATAATCCGCCGCCAACATGGTATCCTCATCGTGCTCCACCACTACCAGCGTATTGCCCAGATCCCGCAGTCTCTTGAGCGCGGACAGCAGCTTATCATTGTCACGCTGATGCAGACCGATACTGGGTTCATCCAAAATATAACAGACGCCCACCAAGCCGGAGCCGATCTGTGTAGCCAGGCGGATGCGCTGCGCTTCGCCGCCCGACAGCGTGGCTGTCGCTCTGGACAGAGACAGGTATTCCAACCCCACATCCACCAGAAATCCCACTCTCGCCCGAATCTCCTTCAACACCTGATGGCCGATAAATTTCTGCTGTTCCGTCAGAACCATCCCCTCCAAAAATGCCTGCAGCTTAAGGATAGACAAGGATGTGATCTCATATATATTCTTATCGCAGACCGTCACAGCCAGAGATTCCTTTTTCAAGCGCATACCCCTGCACTCCTTACAAGGAGTGATACGCATAAAAGTCTCATATTCCTGTTTGGTGGTCTCCGATGCCGTCTCGCGATACTTGCGCTCCATATTGCGGATCAAACCCTCGAAGGCCACCGGATACACCCCACGGCCCCGCTGTCCGGTATAGTGGACTTCCACCTCTTTGCCGTTCGTGCCATGCACCAATATGTTCCTGATTTCTTCCGGATATTCCTCGTAGGGAGTGTCCAGATCAAAATGATACTCCTTGCAGAGCGCCTGCAGTAAAGCGTTGGTAAAACTTGACTTATCCTTGCAGGACTGCCATCCCATAGCCGTGATCGCGCCTTCGTTGATACTCAGACTCTTATCCGGTATCATCAGATCCTCATCAAATTCCATCTTGTAACCCAGGCCAAAACATTCCGGACAGGCTCCAAATGGATTGTTAAAAGAAAAACTCCTGGGTTCCAACTCGCCGACACTGATCCCGCAGTCCGGACAGGCAAAATTCTGGCTGAAATTCATCGGCTGGCCTCCGATCACATCCACCACCAACAACCCTTCCGCCAAATTTAACACGTTTTCTATGGAATCGGTAAGGCGCCTCTCAATGCCGGGTTTCACCACCAGTCTGTCCACCACGATATCAATGTTGTGCTTGATATTTTTATCCAGCTTGATCTCTTCTGTCAGCTCGTACAAAGAATCGTCAATCCGCACACGGACATAGCCGCTCCTCTTGGCCCGTTCCAGCACCTTGGCATGTTCGCCTTTTCGTCCGCGCACCACCGGCGCCAACAGTTGAATCTTGGAGCCTTCGGGGAGCGCCATCACTTGATCCGCCATCTGGTCTACACTTTGGCGGGCGATCTCCCTGCCGCACTTGGGACAGTGCGGAATCCCGATTCTGGCATACAGTAATCGAAAATAATCGTAGATCTCTGTCACAGTGCCCACCGTGGAACGCGGGTTGCGGTTGGTGGATTTCTGGTCAATAGAGATTGCCGGAGACAATCCTTCAATACTCTCCACGATAGGTTTCTCCATCTGTCCCAGAAATTGGCGAGCGTATGAGGACAGCGACTCCATATAACGCCGCTGCCCCTCCGCATAGATTGTGTCAAAGGCAAGCGACGACTTGCCCGAACCGGACATGCCTGTCAATACCACCAACTCGTTGCGTGGAATGTCCACATCAATATTTTTTAAATTATGCTCTCTGGCTCCCCGAATCTTGATATACTCCCTGGGGCGCATCTTCCTTGCTTCTTCCATCATGTACCTCACATCTCATGCAATTTCTGTTTCAGCTCTATCATCTTGTCACGCAGCTCTGCCGCTGCCTCGAAATTCAGGTCTGCCGCTGCCCGCTGCATCTGTTTCTGAACTTTTTCGATCAACTTCTCCAGTTCGTTGCGACTCATGGACTCAGGATCCTTCTCAAAGCGAACCTCCTCCTTTGCCACCACTTTGGAGATGCTGATCAGATCTCTCACAGCCTTCCGGATAGACTGCGGCGTGATCCCGTGTTCTTCATTGTACTGCATCTGGATCTTGCGCCTTCTTTCGGTCTCATCCAAAGCGGTACGCATGGAATCCGTGATCTCATCGGCATACATGATCACATGGCCATCCACATTTCTGGCAGCGCGCCCAATGGTCTGGATCAACGAAGTCTCGCTTCGGAGAAAACCTTCTTTGTCAGCATCCAGTATCACCACCAGGGAAATCTCTGGAATGTCCAAACCTTCGCGCAAAAGATTGATGCCCACCAACACATCAAACACATCCAAGCGCAGATCTCTGATAATCTCCGCCCTCTCCAGGGTGTCGATGTCGGAATGTAAATATTTGACCCGGATCCCCACATCTTTCATATAATCTGTCAAATCTTCCGCCATACGCTTGGTCAAAGTCGTGATCAACACTTTATTGTGTCTCTCCACCTCTCTATTGACTTCGCCTATCAGATCGTCAATCTGTCCTTCCACCGGCCGCACATCCACCTTAGGATCCAACAGTCCGGTGGGACGTATGATTTGCTCTGTGCGCAGCAGTTCGTGCTCCGACTCATAGACGGAAGGCGTAGCGGACACGAACATCATCTGGTCTATATGAGATTCAAATTCTTCAAAGTTCAGAGGCCGGTTGTCCAACGCGGAAGGCAGGCGAAAACCATACTCCACCAACGTGTTCTTGCGGGAACGATCTCCCGCGTACATACCTCTGACCTGCGGAATCGTCATATGCGACTCATCCACAATAATCAAAAAGTCATCCTTGAAGAAATCCAGCAAAGTCAGAGGTGGTTCCCCCGGCTCCATCCCGTTCAGATGTCGGGAATAATTCTCAATACCGGAACAAAAGCCGGTCTCCCTGAGCATCTCAATGTCAAAATTCGTGCGTTCCGCGATCCGCTGAGCCTCGATCAACTTGTCCTCACTCTTGAAATAGCGGACTCTTTCCTCCAACTCTTTCTCGATGTTGCCACAGGCGATTTTGATATGTTCCTGAGACACGACATAATGGGACGCGGGAAAAATAGCAATATGATTCAGCGTGGCGTGCACCTGGCCATTCAAAGGCTCCACCTCGCAAATTCGGTCGATCTCGTCCCCAAAAAACTCTATCCGTATCAGATAGTCGCCGCCCTGGGCAGGATAGATCTCCAACACATCACCATGCACCCGAAAAGTAGCCCGTCTGACGTCCAACTCATTGCGCTCATATTGCAGATCGATCAGATCTCGGATCACCTGATCCCGATCGCGAACCATGCCGGGGCGCAGAGACACAATCATATCCTTGTACTCGTCCGGACTACCCAACCCATAGATACAGGATACACTCGCCACCACGATCACATCCTTGCGCTCTGTCAAAGACGCCGTGGCGGACAGACGCAGCTTGTCGATCTCGTCATTGATGGCGGAATCCTTGGCAATATAAGTGTCTGAAGAGGGCACATACGCCTCCGGCTGATAGTAGTCGTAGTAGGACACAAAATACTCCACCGCATTTTCGGGGAAAAATTCTTTGAACTCGCCGTATAATTGGGCAGCAAGCGTCTTGTTGTGCGCTATGACTAAAGTCGGCTTATTCAGCGCTTGTATGACGTTCGCCATCGTAAAGGTCTTGCCGGAACCTGTGACGCCAAGAAGGGTTTGAAACTGATTGCCTTCCTGAAAGCCCTTGACTAAAGCTTCGATCGCCGCCGGCTGGTCACCCGTGGGTTGGTATTCGGAATGAAGTTTGAAATGATCCATAAGCAGACCCTCCCATTACTTTCCTCAAAGCCTTTTTATCTTACCACAAACCTCTGAATTTGTATAGATGCAAATCCGAACTTTTGTTCTTTTTCACTCTCTTATAATCTTCTGTGCAAAAATAAGGAGTATTCCTTTTATAGGGAACACTCCTCTTAATCATATATCTCACTTTTTTCTTAAAATTCTCCTATTCCAATTCTGACATACTGTATCTTATGGACAACCCTATCATATTCATCACTAAGCCATCTATATTTCTGCCTGAGTTTCGCATCATAATAACCATCAAGATATTTACGAATTACTTTTTGAAACTTCATACATTCTTCTGAATTTTCTGACTTCCCATCTAAATATTCTTTCATACAATCAACATAGTAATACCCATCCTCATCCAAATGGAGTTTATTATCTTTATAACTACTATCAGATAACCTTTTAACAATATCCATGGAAAGTATAATGCGCGGATATATGCTGTAGTTTTCCTGAAATATATATGCGTCTACCATTCCTTTGCCAAAAGCAATAGAATTATTACAATAATAGTCCCCTACGGCTATTGCGCCCCTCAATAAAACAGGCTCATCAAATGTATATAGCATAGTCTGAACATAAAGACAGGCATCAATAATAACTTCTAGCGCCATTGGTTTTTCAGCATCTGTAGAAATTACGATACTGTCAGACATGGTATATATCATAACATTTTGCAAAGCTTCATTATATGCCTTCAAATCTTTACAATTATCATCTTCTTTATTGAAAGCTTTAGAAAATGCTTTTCTATACTCATCGCTACATATATTCAACTGAAAAATATCAAATATTTTATCAAAAGCATTTGTGTTAATCATTTCTTTAAAACCCAAGATATCCAAAAAGGCAACATAACTCTTTTTATAACTATCCACAATATCCTCCATCCAACATACTGTCCCCACTGTGAGACCCCTATCTAAAATCCTCTCCCCCCGCAATATTAGCAGGACTTAATCTCAACTCTTCCTATTTTCATTTCTTTTTCCTCTTCACTGTATCCTCATAGTCTTTTTTGCAGTATCGCCCTGTCACTTTCATTTCATTACTCTCAAGCAATCAAAAAAGCGGATACACTATATGCATGGTTTTCCGGATCAAGCCTTGCGTGCCTTGACAATTTCTTTTGTCCTGTCCGGCCAGGCAGTCCATCTCCCACCGTAGAGTTACCCTGCCAAAGTCTTGTTGTGCGCTGTAACTAATGTCGGCTTATTTAACGCCTGAATCACATTCGCCATCGTGAAAGTCTTACCGGAACCGTAATGCCTAGAAGATCAAGATAATATATCTATACCAAAATAATAAAAGGCTCTTCATAATACGGAATCAATAAAATGTGTTGTTCCTTGATAGACACTGCTTTAAATCCCGCCATCTTACATCCCTTAACAAATTCTTCGTCATTTAAAAGCATCTGATCCGGCTTTTTTATATGCTTGATTGCAACCTCCCATACTGATGCAATACTATAAAATATTGTGTTTTCCTCATTTAAAATAATATTTTGGGCTTGCACAGACAATCTAGGATCGTCATCAATACCCATAACAATAGATGTGTATCCAAGAGAATATTCATATAATGAACTACCCCGCAGCAAGCTGCGGGGTATCGAAGCTCCGCGCTCGTCACA